>JAYTON010000580.1:0-24823 GCA_043747725.1 Saprospiraceae bacterium | reverse complement strand
GAAGTTGTTCCTGTTAATTTAGAGGAATTGACCAATTATAATCCGTCCACTGAACAGAGTACTGATATTGCCGCTCGAGTGGTTCGTGCGCGCGATATTCAAGCGGTGCGTTTTAAGGATGTTAAAGGTGTTTACTGCAATGCTCAAATGCCCAGTCGCTTAGTTCGCGAGGTGTGCAAGCTGACATCAGAAGGGATGACAATTTTAAAAACCGCTATGAATCGCCTTCAACTCTCCGCACGTGCTTATGACCGTATCCTCAAAGTAGCGCGAACGTCCGCTGATTTAGCGGATAGTCCTGATATAAAAATGGAACATTTGGCCGAGGCTATTCAATTCCGTAGCTTGGATAGGGAAAATTGGGCGGGATAATTACAATAAAAAATGAATTAAATTCTTGATAAGATGTCAGTGAAATATTTAAAACGAATATTTAAACAAAATCACTGACAAAAACAATCATAAAAATATTGCTTAGTCTGATGAATAAAATAGCTCTTTTGCCTCAAATGATAATTTGGGACGTTTCAAATTATCATTTGAGGCACTCCCTTCAGTATCAAGATTCATCTTTGCATCAAGTTTTTTAAAAATCAAAATTCAATCATTTAAAAAAGCAAAGATGAAAAATTACATTTAGAAATTGATTACACCTGTTATAATGAACAGCGTTTGGGCTGACTTGATGTTGGCATTGCCTCGTATTATCGGCTGCTTTTTTTAGCTAAAAACTTTGGCGGTTCAAAATTCCCAACACCTGATTGGTTCGTACAAGATGTGTCCAAATTCGGAGGCATATTCGCCCTGTTCCCGACAATTTTTGCATGGGCAGCCGTTTTAGCTGAGACAGTCGGCGGTGCCATGCTTGTAGTCGGTTTAGGAACAAGATTCGCAGGTTTTATGGTAACTTCTACGATGTTGGTCGCTATTTTCTGCCAAAAATGGGGCGTTGAAGTATGGGAAATGTTACCTGCAATGAGCTTTTTATGGATTGCTATTTATGCAATGGTATTGGGTTCAGGTCGTTTTGGATTGGATTATTTGATTTCAAAGCGGATGAGTAAAACCTAAAATAGAATATTGGTCGGATATTTAAACTGTTTAAATTATTAAAACAAAAATGCCGAACAATTACAAATCAAGCTCAATTCAAACCGCCCAAAATGACCCCCTCAGTATCCGTTTCATCTTGAGGGATATGTTGTTTAAGTATCATATTATCAATCAAACGCACGTCACCTACCCAAACGGCTGTAACCGCTACAGCAAAATCAGTGTCTTCAAACAAATGAATCGGCAGCAAGGTTCTACCATCAATGATTTCAAAATATTCAAGTTTGAAATCCTGTTCAAGACGCAATTTGCCAACTACTATTTTTTGAATATCAGAGGGCGAGTATTCCCCGACCATATCTGCTGCTTCATGAAGCGTTTTATAAATGAGCGTAGCTTTAGTCCGGTCTTCAGGTGTAAGGCGTGTATTGCGGCTCGACATGGCTAAACCATCTTTTTCTCTAACAATCTCACACATGATGAGTTCTGTTTTTGATTTGGTTTGTTCGAGCATAGATGCCACTATGGTGAATTGCTGAAAATCTTTTTGACCCATATACAATCTATTGGGCTTAACAATGTCGAGCAAGCGATCAACAACTTGAGCCATGCCATCGAAATGACCAGGTCGAAAAGTACCTTCTAAAACCTTATCGAGCTTGCCAAAATTGAATTTTACTGAGGGGGTAGTGCCTTGCGGATATATTTCTGAAGCTTCTGGCATAAATAACACATCGCAACCTGCTTCCGTCAACATCTCAATATCGCGCTCAGGTGTGCGGGGGTATTTATTCAGATCTTTGGCATCATTGAATTGAGTAGGATTGACAAAAATGCTGGCTACGGTCACCTCGTTTTCTACTTTTGACCGAGCAATGAGCGACTCATGCCCCTTGTGTAGCGCGCCCATAGTAGGAATAAATCCTACTTGTAACCCTTTGAATTTCAAAGAGTTAAGATATTTTTGTAAATCTACAATACGTTTAAATAGTAACATTTTTATCTGACAGTTGGAACACTTAAAAAGAGTGACATTGGGAAATATCGGATTTTATATCGTAGCAAAGATATTTGTTTTTTGAAATTTTGCGTTTTTAATTGTGAAAAAGGGAATATCTTCTATAAAAAAGTAAAAAAATTCGTTAAAAAGGTGTATCTTTGCACCAGTTTCTAAGAAGAAATTAATAAATATAAGTTTGGCTTCATGAGTAAAAAGAAAGTTCTCATCATCGCGCAAGAAATAGAGCCCTATACTGCGCTTTCCGAAATTGCACATATCTCAAACGTATTGCCTCTTTACCTCAATGATAATCAGTGTGAAATCCGCATTCTTATGCCTCGATTTGGCACTATCAATGAGCGTCGCCATCGTTTACATGAGGTAGTTCGCCTTTCGGGTATGAATATCATCGTCAACGACGATGATTATCCACTTATTATCAAAGTAGCATCGTTGCCAGGTAGCCGTATTCAAGTATATTTCCTTGATAACGAAGAGTTTTTCAAACGCAAATCAGTTTTCGAAGACTCAGAAGGTCAGGCATTTGATGATAATATTGACCGCGCTGTTTTCTTTTGTAAGGGTGCAATCGAGACAGTTCGCAAGTTTGGCTGGTCGCCTGATATCATCCACTGTCATGGCTGGATGACGGCTTTGATACCGCTCTATTTGCGGACGGCTTATAAAAATGACCCGTTGTTTCAACCGTCAAAAATTATTTATTCATTGTATGATTCATTGACTCAAAAATTTGATTTTGATGAATTTGCAATGAAGGCATCCATCAATAATCTTGAATCTGACGACCTCTTGGGCTTCCAAAGTGGTACAGAAGCAGATATGCACAAAGGCGCAGCAGTCTTTGTGGATGCCATCATCAAAGGCAGCCCTGAGGTAAGCTCAGAAATCAGCCAAATGCTTTTAGAAAGCGATAAACCTGTCCTTGACGCCGTTGATACTGAGGGGTTAGGCAAGGCTTATTTGGAGTTCTACAATTCCATCGAAGCTGAGGTAATGGGCTAATTCCCTTAAAATTATTATAAGCCCAAATCAGATTTGACAACTTTCACAAGAGGTTGTCAAATCTTTTTTGTAATATTTTTATAATAAATTTTTACATAATCAATTGATAATCAATTTTTTATATAAATCGTAAAAATTTTCTTTCAAATCAAAGACAGCAACCCCTCAGTCATTCGACGTTCTAAAACGTAAAATGATGAGTGAGATGAAAAATATGAAAAATATCCTTTTTACCCTTGCAGTTTTAACTGCCGTTTTCACCAATACTTCTTGCAGCGACCCAAGCCTATTGGGAGCGGATTTATTTAATAATGAAAAACTCAATCTCCAATTCACGGATACATTAACCATTAATGCTGTTAATGAACCGGCTGATTCATTTATTGTGAATACAAAAACGACGGCTTCATTGGATTATCTTTTATTAGGCAATGTAGCCGATCCTGTATTTGGACCTACGGAAGCGCAGATTTTTTCGCAGTTTAGATATTCAGGTGCTTCAACGCCTACGGAAGTAGCGACAGCGGACTCTTTTTCAGTTTATCTTGAATTGTATTACAACTCAGCCAATGTGTATGGCGATACTTTGGCAGATCAAAAAGTGAGCGTTTATCGGTTGACTGAGGATATACCTGATGAAACGCTCTATTCAAGCAAAGTATTTAAATCTGAATCTACACCAATTGGCTCTCTGACTTTTAAGCCTACGCCCAATACTACTGAGCGTATTATTACAAGAACAATTGTCGATACTGTTAAATTTGATACGACATATGCTGCTCCGCGCATTCGCATTCCACTCAATATGAATTTTGCAAAATTACTAAAAGATACATCTATATTTAGAGATGGCTCTGCATTTAGTGCTACAGGATTTACAAAATGGCTCAAGGGTTTGGTGATTAAAGCAGATAATAAGACAGGCTGCATGATGGCTTTTGATTTTGGTAGCACTACTAAACCTACAGGTATAAAAATGTATTATAGGAATAAAGGCGATAAAAATGAAAGTACGCTCTCATTCCCATCCTCAGGATTGATAAAATACTCTCATTTTGATTTAGATTATAAAAATGGCACTATCCAACCATTTTTAAGGAATCAGAAAAAAGCGGATGAAAAGCTTTTTTTACAAGGTATGTCGGGTGTCAATGTTAAATTGGAATTTCCATATTTGCAGAGTTTAGGAAAAATCGTTATCAACAAAGCAGAGCTTGAATTAACGGCTGTTAACGAAGATACTAATTTGGCTGCTTTTCCAGCAATAGACCAATTGGTGTTGCGAACAGCTCAGTTTGAGGCTATACATGATTTGGGTTTAGATCCTGCATACAATCGGGGCGTGGGTATCAGGTCACTTGGAACGTTGACCACTGGTGGTGGTTTTGTGAGAACAGAAACGATTAACGCTGTGCAGTATAAGAAATATTATTTAAATCTGACAACTCATCTTCAAGAGATATTTAAAGGGAAACAAGGCACAACTCTGTACCTTTTACCTCTTTTTAAAGAAGAAAAAGGCTCTCGTGTCGTCCTTTTTGGACCCAAAAGTTCGACTTTTCGCTCAAAACTCAATATTACTTACACTAAAATTTAAATTGGGCTTTAATAAAATATTTTGCTTTTTTATAACATGAATTTAAATATAGGTTTGATTATTGCTATATGATAATTTACCCCCCCCTCAGTATTTCCTTTGTTTAAATACTGTTTGGGTGCTTTTATAATTAAAGCAAAATTTTATCAACCATTTTTTTTCAAAAAACTCATTTTAAAATCATGTGTGGAATTGTAGCATATATCGGTCAAAAACAAGCATATCCAATCCTTATTAAGGGTTTACAACGTTTAGAATATCGCGGTTATGATAGCTCTGGTGTCGCTTTACTTAACGGTACTTTAAATGTATATAAAAAGAAAGGTAAAGTGAGCGAACTCATGGAGTATGCTCATGGTAAAGATGTGAATGCGACAATGGGTATTGGTCATACACGTTGGGCAACACACGGTAAACCAGACGACCTCAACGCTCACCCGCATTATTCAGGCAATAAACGCCTCGTATTGGTTCATAATGGTATTATAGAAAATTATGCTACGCTAAAAACAGCTTTACAACGGCTCGGTCATGTTTTTCAGAGCGAAACAGATACAGAAGTGCTTGTTCATTTGATTGAGGAACTACAAGAGCGTGAAAATTTAACGCTTGAAGAAGCCGTTCGAGTAGCTTTATCTAAGGTAGTGGGTGCTTATGCGATTGTTGTAATGGATAGGGAAGATTCATCGAAAATAGTAGCCGCGAGGAAAGCCAGTCCTTTGGTGATAGGTATAGGAGACAATGAATTTTTCTTGGCTTCAGATGCTACGCCTATCGTAGAGCATACCAAACATGTTGTTTATTTGAACGATGAAGAAATCGTCACCATTCGCAGAGATGGTACTTTTGAAATAAAAAATATAGATAATACCATTCAAGACCCATTTATTCAAAAACTTGAATTGGAAATAGAAGCATTAGAGAAAGGTGGTTATGATTATTTTATGCTCAAAGAAATTCATGAGCAGCCTAAAACCGTTGCTGATGCTATGCGTGGTCGCCTTTCGGCTTCCGAAGGATGGATAAAATTGGGCGGTTTGGAAGAGCATGAAAACCGCATTATGAATGCCGAAAGACTTTTAATTGTTGCTTGTGGTACATCATGGCACGCGGGTTTGGTAGCTGAATATTTGTTTGAAGAGTTGGCGCGTATTCCGGTTGAAGTAGAATATGCTTCAGAATTCCGCTATCGCAACCCCATTATCAATGAAAAAGATGTTGTTATTGCTATTTCTCAATCGGGTGAAACAGCGGATACTTTAGCTGCTATTGAAATGGCGAAATCACGAGGGGCATTGATTTATGGTATCGTCAACAGCGTTGGTTCGTCTATCGCTCGTATGACAGATGCAGGTTCATACATACACGCGGGACCGGAAATCGGCGTAGCATCTACAAAAGCATTTACAGGTCAAGTAACGCTTTTGACAATGATGGCACTGAGCCTCGGTTACAAACGTGGAACTATAAAAAAATCGGAATATCAACGCCTTTTGACGGAAATGGAAAATATTCCAGCAAAAATCGAAGATGTTTTGAAAATAAATGCACAAGTGCAGTATATTGCTAAGGAAATTCAAAATTCGCCTAATGCCTTGTATTTAGGTCGTGGTTATAATTTCCCAGTAGCACTTGAAGGTGCTTTGAAATTGAAAGAAATCTCGTACATTCATGCCGAAGGTTATCCAGCAGCAGAAATGAAGCACGGACCCATCGCTTTGATTGATGAAAATATGCCGTGCGTCATCATTTGCACCAATAAAAGCGCTTATGAAAAAATCGTATCCAATATTCAAGAAGTAAAAGCGCGGAAAGGCATTGTAATAGCCATCGTTACTGAGGGGGATACTGCAATTAAAGAGTTGGCGGATTATACCATTGAAATACCAGATACTGCCGAACCTTTGACACCATTATTGTCTGTTATTCCTATGCAATTATTGGCTTATCATATTGCTGTATTGCGTAAATGTAACGTTGACCAACCACGCAATTTGGCGAAGTCAGTCACCGTTGAATAAATATAAAACTGTTTAGGCATTTCAATGTTTTAATAAATACCCCCTCAGTATTTTATACATTTTCTTCTGAATTTTAATAAAATATTGCATTAAACCATTGACTGTGAATATCTTACAAAAAAAAAATTAAAAAGTGAAAGATAGAAAAGCAAATGTAGATATGCTCTACAATACACAACAAGAGTTTCTCATTATGCCTGAATATGGACGTAATGTGCAACAGCTTGTGCGCCATGCTCAAAATATTGAAGATCGTGAATATCGCCAAGCATTTTGTGAAGAGATAGTAGATTTGATTCAGCAACTTTATCCTCAAAGCAAAAATGTTGAGGATTATCGTGAAAAACTTTGGGCGCATCTTTTTCATATCGCTAAATACGATTTGGATGCTCGGACACCCAGCGGTGAAATTCCTAAACCTGAAAATGCCCGCGTCAAACCTCAGCGCATTCCATATCCGTTGCAAGACACCCGCTTCCGTCATTATGGCAATAATGTACAGGTCATGATTCGGAGAGCCATAGAAATGGAACCGGGTTATATCAAAACAGGATTCGTTAACACTATTGGCTCTTATATGAAAATGGCTTATAGAACTTGGAATAGAGAGCATTTTGTGAGCGATGACTTGATAAAAAATGATTTGACTACCCTTTCTGGAGGCAAACTTACTCTTGAAGATGATAGCCGTATTGATGGGTTGGCTAATGCCAGCCGCAGTAGAGGTGGCTTGATGAGCGGGAAAGAACGCGAACGTGAACGCGATCGCCGTACCAATCAACCAACTAACATACGAAGAGATGGTAGAGACAATCGAGACGTGAGAAATGATAGAAGAACCGATGGCAGAACCGATAATAGAAGTGACAACAGAAACGATAGTAGAAATGACAATAGAGGTGGCATTAACAGTACCAACAAAAATAATATCAACAGAAATAATAATAATAACAAGCGTAAATAGTTGATAATCAATTAGTTGCGTCTTAAAATAAAATCTCAATTCGGATTCATTTCGCATTGAGATTTTTTTATTGAGGGAATTATGATAGAAATCCTAATTTTGCACCTCTTTTCGATTAATTGTTAATAAATAAATAAAAGTATGGCGCATCCATTGAGTGAACAAGAAATAGGCAGACGCGAGTCGTTGCAAAAAATTAGGGAAATGGGCATTAACCCTTATCCTGCTGAACAATTTGATGTGACAGCTTTTGCTACTGATATTAAAGAAAATTATAAAGAAGAAATCCTTGATGATGGTAGTAAAAATCGATTAAACTATCATGAAGTTGCGCTTGCAGGGCGTGTGATGGCCCAGCGTGAGGCGGGTAAAGCGATGTTTATGAATATTCAAGATACGACAGGTATCATTCAGATTTATCTGAGGGGCGAAGAGGTCAATGCAGCAGCCGGTAGAGAAGATTTTTTCCAAGTGTTGGTTAAAAAGCTCTTGGATATTGGTGATTTTGTAGGCATAAAAGGTTTTGCTTTTAAAACGAAAACTGGAGAAGTATCGGTTCATGTTCAAGAGTTTAAGCTGTTAAGTAAGTCACTTCGCCCATTGCCGGTGGTAAAAAAAGATGTAGATGGAAATATTTTTGATGCCTTTACAGACCCTGAAATGCGTTATCGCCAGCGTTATGTAGATTTGACGGTGAATCCTCAATTCCGTGAAATTTTTAAAAAAAGGACGCAACTCATCAGAACTATGCGCGATTATCTTGATGAATTGGGTTTGATGGAAGTGGAAACGCCCATTTTGCAACCGATTCACGGCGGTGCTGCGGCGCGTCCGTTTAAAACACATCACAATACTTTGGATATGCAGTTATATCTGCGAATTGCTAATGAATTATATTTGAAAAGGCTCATTGTAGCGGGTTTTGATGGTGTTTATGAATTCGCTAAAATGTTTCGTAATGAAGGGATGGATAGAACACACAACCCTGAATTTACGGCACTTGAATTTTATGTCGCCTATAAAGATTATAACTGGATGATGAATGTGACTGAAGAAATGCTTTCACGCATAGCAAAAGCATTGCATGGTCAAACGAAGGTGATGGTAGGTGAGCAAGAGATTGAATTCGGTGGTACTTATGTCCGTTTGACCATGCTTGAATCTATTGAAAAATATACAGGCTTCAATCCTGAAGGAAAATCAGAAGCAGAATTAAGAGATTTTTGTAAAAAAAATCATATCGATATTGATAATACAATGGGTTGGGCAAAACTGATTGATGAAATATTTGGAGCAAAAGTGGAAAAAAATCTTGTGCAACCGACGTTCATTATCGATTATCCAATCGAAATGTCCCCTCTAACTAAAAAGCACCGCACTAAAATAGGCTTAGTAGAGCGATTTGAACTATTTGTTGTTGGAAAAGAGGTGGCTAATGCCTATTCGGAACTCAACGACCCAATAGACCAACGCGAGCGCTTTTATGAGCAGTTACAATTAGCTGAACGAGGCGATGAAGAAGCCATGGCAATGGATGAAGATTTCGTGAGAGCTTTAGAGTATGGTATGCCTCCTACGGCAGGTATTGGTTTGGGTGTTGACCGTTTAGCCATGTTGTTTACCGGTCAGACCTCAATCCAAGAAGTTTTATTTTTTCCACAGATGAAACCTGAAAAAGTGAAAATGGAAATTTGAAAGATACTTTTACTTATTATTCATTTTACCCCTCAATATAACCCTTTAAACTGATCAATACTGAGGGGGTATTTTTTTGCGCTTGCTGAAAGAAAGTATTCTAAAAATAAAGGCATATTGTCACAAAATTCATAAAAAAAATTAGAGGAAAATGATTCTAATTCCAGGCTATTGCTTTAAATAAATAAATTTTATCTTTATTTTAAAGCGTATTTTTTTAATTTCACTTTATTTATATAATGAATTTTGAATAAAAATGTAGTATTTGCAGTCACGTATTTTCAATAAAATAGAAAAATTAAACCATTTCAAATTAGTGACACTGCTTATTTTCAATGTTGAACCAAAAATTGGTAAAGATTTTGCTTTCTCTTACGTACATTACAATGTTATTCTGATTTAAGAAAACGAATCTTTATATCTAAATTTATAAAATGAAACATTTATTCCTGAGCATTATTAGTGCTTTTTTACTTACCCCCGCTTTTTCACAAGATACTTTAGTTGTACATGCCGTCAAATTATCATCTAACGGTACAGTTTATCTTGTCGATAGCGCACCTGTTACGGCTGAGGCTTTTAAAAAACTTCAAGACGAACAAAACAATTTCAAATTAAAAAGTCTGAATAAAATTTGTTGGGTCAAAAAACTCAATAAAGACAACAAGATGATTGAGCAAGGCTTGTTTTGCAACGGCACTACGCCCGTAGGCAATCTCATAAAATATGATTTGAAGGGTCTAGTCAAATACAAAAAACTCTACTCAGGGGTACGCATTACCACATGCGGACAGAGCGAAGCAGGGCGTAAAGCGGTAGAGGAAATCTATGATTTTGGCGCAGGACTTCGAATATATGGCTCATACCAAGACGGCGAAAAACATGGTCAGTTTTTGTACTATGAAAAAGCGGTCATCGTAGGTGTAGAAGCATATGAAAAAGGAAAATTATTGAAACGCACGGGTAAAATTTTTACTGTCAAGGAAGATGGTTCTTTTTTACTCGCTAATTTAGCATCAGTGAAATAACGCAGGGAAATCAAGATTGAAAAAAAAATTGCCGCATGAAGATTTTAATCTCGTGCGGCTTTTTTTTATCTCAATAAACTCCACATAGGAATTTATTCATTTATTTGCTTAACAAGCTGAATATTACAAGCAATTTTGATGTCATCGCTCACTACAATACCGCCTGCTTCAGTTACTGCGTCCCACATTAAGCCAAATTCTTTTCGTTTAATTTTACCAGTCAATTCAAAACCAGCTTTAGTATTGCCATAAGGATCGTTCTGAATGCCTGAATATTCCACATCAAAAGTCACTTGTTGAGTAATATCGCGTATTGTTAAATCGCCAGTCAACTTGTAGTCATTCCCATCTTTTTTAAAAGAAGTAGATTTGAAACTCAAAGTAGGGAATTTATCAGCTGCAAAAAAATCATCGCCTTTAAGATGTCCATCACGATGTTCGTTGCCAGTGCTGATAGAAGCAATGGCTGCTGAAAAAGAGATTTGAGCATCGCTAAAATCATCGTTTTCACTGTCAATAATAGCTGAAAATTCATTGAAACGACCTGTTACAGTCGTAATCATGAGGTGTTTTGCCTTGAATTCAATTTCTGAATGCGTTGGGTCAATTGCCCATTTTGATGCTGTTGCTGTCATTTTTTATTTTAGTTTAACCAAATGAAAAAATCGAAAAATAATTTTCTTTGTATTAAAAATTCCTAATTCCTAATTTTCAACTCCTAATTAATTTAAATCCATAGGCACATCCATCACGAGGATTTCCGCGTCCGATTCGGCTTTGATGTCCAATTTTTCTACATCCCATACACCCAAAGCGTCCCGTTTACTGAGGGGTTGACCATTGATGCTGACTGAGCCTTCAATAACAAAAACATATACCCCATTTGTTTTCAAGCGCACTTGGTATTCTTTTTCAATGCCCGCTTTTAAAGTGCCGAGCGAAAACCAAGCGTCTTGATTGATGCCCACCGCAGTTCCTTCTTCTTGTCCAAGCGGCGTCACCACCGTTTGTAGTTCATTGATTCTATCTTCAGACTTAAATGATTGTTGAGCATAGCGCGGTTTGATATTGCGTTGTTTAGGATAAAGCCAAATTTGCAATAAATTGACATCTTGGTCGGCGTTGGCATTAAATTCCGAATGCGTAATGCCCGTACCAGCCGACATGACTTGCACCTCGCTTTCATGAATCACTTCTTGATTGCCCATATTATCTTTATGGCGCAAAGCACCCCTTAGTGGAATCGTTATTATTTCCATATTGTCGTGTGGATGCGTACCAAAACCCATCGAAGGGGCTACAATATCATCATTCAACACGCGTAAGACGCCAAAATGCATCCGTTGAGGATCATAATGATTAGCAAAACTGAAAGAATGGTGGGCATTGAGCCAACCATGATTGGCATGACCTCTGGAGGTCGATTTGTGAAATACTGAATTTGCCATAGTCTTATTTTTTTTAAGGATAAATTAATTAAATCAAATTCAATGTTTAAACATTGATAATTAAATTAAAGTTCATTCGGTTATGATAATAATTTCATTTTCTAAAAAATATTACTTTTTAGTACAAATTTTATAAGGAAAAGTTTGTTCATTATTGATATTATGCCTTTTTTTAGCAAATTTTAAAATCAAACATTGCATTATAATTTTAAATAAAACCAAACATGGTATCAACAAATAACACCCCCCTCAGTATTTTATGCATTGCGAGCTTTTTTAAAGGCGAAGATTTTATGCGCGGTGCGAAGGAAGCAGGTTGTATCGTTTATCTTGTTACTTCCAGCCAATTGCGCCATGCCGAATGGCCTCGTGAAAGCCTTGACGATATTTTTTTTGTAGATGATATCGACGGCGTCAAAGGTCATTGGAATATGCAAGAAGTCATTGGCGGCTTAGCGTGGCTCATGCGTACGAAGTCAATTGACCGCATTGTGTCTCTTGATGATTTTGATGTCGAAAAAGGAGCAGAGTTGCGCGAACATTTTCGCATACCTGGCATGGGTCAGACAACTTGTCGCTACTTTCGAGATAAATTGGCTATGCGGATGAAGGCAAAAGAGTTGAATATTCGAGTGCCACAATTCAATTCCCTTTTCAATGATAACGATGTTAATCATTATTTAGATACCGTCGCTGCGCCTTGGCTCATCAAGCCACGCGGCGAAGCATCTGCTACGGGCATCAAAAAAGCCCATTCAAAAGATGAAGCTTGGGAAATTATCAATGCATTGGGCGATAATAGACATAAATGCCTTATCGAACAGTTTCGCCCTGGCGATGTTTATCACGCCGATGCCCTAAGTCAAAATGGGAAAGTTATTTTCTGTCGAGTCAGTCGATACCTGAGCACGCCTATGGAAGTGGCGCATGGCGGCGGTGTTTTTCGTTCAATAACTGTTGAATTTGATTCAGATGATGATAAAAAAATACAAAAACTGAATGTAGAAGTCCTGCATGCCTTTGGTTTAAACTATTCCGCCTCCCATACTGAATATATCAAAGACCGCGAAACTGGTGAGTTTGTTTTTCTCGAAACCAGCTCCCGCGTAGGCGGAGCCAATTTGGCAGAAATGGTTGAATATTCATCGGGTATCAACCTTTGGCGCGAATGGGCAAGGCTTGAAGTAGCTGTGGCGAAAGATGAAAAGTATAAGTTGCCGAAAATACGAAAAGATTATGCAGGAATAGTGGTTTCGCTTTCAAGGCATCAATATCCTGATTCGAGTGGATTTGTGGATAATGAAATAGTATGGCGTATGAAAAAGGAGTATCACATTGGTTTAATTGTGCAATCAAAATCACAACAAAAAGTTTTAGAATTGCTTGATAATTATACTGAGCGCATTTTCAGTGATTATCATGCCTCAGCTCCTGTTCCTAATAAGCCGACGAATTAACTACCATATTTTATACCCTCTCGGTATTTTGACGTAATTTTATGCGTTATATAGATGAAATTTGAAAAGTTAAACTGTTGAATGAAAAAAATTAAAAGGTATAAATTTAAAATCGGTTATTGGTTGGCTCTGTTGCCAGCATTTTTAATAGCTTGTAGCAATGAAATTCCTGAAATTGAAAATATCACACGAGAACAGTTGATGATTGAAAAAGGGAAAGAGGTAGAGATTATTTACAGCGATTCTGCACAAGTCCGTGTGCGCGTAACTGGTCCCACGATGCTCTATTACACTGAACCCAATAACCCTCGACAAGAATTTACTGAGGGAGTCAAAGCATTTTTTTATGATGCTTTAAAAAATGAACAAAGCGTTTTGGTAGGCAAATATGCTATCCGCGATGAGCGCAATAAAAAAGTAATCATTCGCGATAGTGTGGTTTGGGAAAGTATTACGGATGGAAAGCTCGAAACAAGCGAGTTGATTTGGGATGAAACCACCAATGTGATTCGGTCCACAAAATTTACTAAGATTACGCGCAATAAAGAAGTTATCTATGGTTTTAATTTTGAAACCAATGATAAGCTGACGCAATGGCGTCTTCTTTCGCCAAAAGGCACTGTAAAGGTGGATGAATTGGAACAACAATTGAAATAAACTCTTAATAATCATTGTTTTATACATCAAATTTTTAAATAAAGTTAAATTATAAATTTTATGACCAACAAGCAAGTTAAGTTAGCAGCACGCCCTGAAGGATTACCGAAAGCGAGTGATTGGCAAATAGAGGACATGGAAATACCTGCCCTCGCTAAAGCAGAAGGACCTGATGGTAAAGGTGATGTTTTAGTGAAAAATATATACATTTCCCTTGACCCTGCTATGCGCGGATGGATGACTGAGAGCAAATCTTATATCCGCCCTGTCGAAATAGGTGAAGTGATGCGTGCAGGTGGTGCGGGTAAAGTCATTGCCTCCGAAAATGAAAAATATAAAATAGGCGATTATGTAGTCGGCACATTGGGCGTTCAAGAGTATTTTCATGCAAAAGAAGGCAAAGGCTTAACGAAAGTGGATACACGCCTTGCCCCCCTCAGTAATTGGATGAATGTATTAGGCATGACAGGTATGACAGCGTTTTTCGGTTTATTAGACGTTGGTGCGCCGAAGGAAGGGGATGTCGTAGTGGTTTCAGGTGGCGCAGGTGCGGTCGGTTCAATAGTTGGACAAATTGCTAAAATTAAGGGCTGCAAAGTTGTAGGCATAGCAGGTGGTGCAGATAAAGCAGCATATATGAAAGAGGAATTGGGTTTCGATGAAGTGGTTGATTATAAAGCAGGCAATTTGAGAAAAGATTTGCGCAAAGCCTGTCCTGATGGCATTGATGTATATTTCGATAATGTGGGTGGCGAGACCTTGGATATTTGTCTTTCTATGTTGCGAATGAAAGCGCGCATTGTTATCTGTGGTGCTATCTCGCAATACAACAATACTGAGGGGGTCGTTGGTCCTAAAAATTATTTATCTCTTTTGGTCAATCGCGCTCGCATGGAAGGTATGGTCGTGTTTGATTATGCTGATCGTTATAAAGAAGCCGCTTTGGAAATGGGCAGTTGGATGCAACAAGGGAAATTGAAATCGAAAGAATACATAGTAGAAGGTGGCGTTGAGACATTCCCCGAAACACTTTTAGTATTATTTGGCGGTGATAAAATTGGCAAGTTATTGATGAAAATTGCTGAGGAATGAATTATTAATAAAAGTAAAAAACCCGCTTCGACTTGTCGAAACGGGTTTTTTTATTCAAACTATTAAGGTGACATTAATTTACACCTAAAGCTTTCATCGTCTCTACGTTAAGGTTACCAACAGGAAGCCCTTTGTCTTTTTGGAATTTTGTCAAAGCTGCTTTTGTAAGCGGACCCATAACATCATCTTCTGGACCAGGATCATACCCTCTTTCTTTCAATGCCCGTTGGATAGAACGAACAGTTGAACCTGTGATTTTATCACCACAAACAACTTCTCTCCACTCAGAGAAACCACCTGCTTTTACCAAACGGCGTTTAGTAACAGTCGCATATTCAGCAGGAATTGATACTTCACGTACAGTTGTAGGAGCAGTAGCTGCTTTTTTTGTTACTGTTGAATATTGAGCAGGAACGTCTTCTTCTTTGAAAGTAGCTGGCGTTTTCACAACTTGCTTAGTCACTGTAGCATATTGAGCAGGAATATCTTCTTCTTTTGTAGAAGCTGGAGTTTTCACCACTTGCTTGGTAACAGTCGCATATTCAGCAGGAATAATTTCTTCTTTTACTGAAGCAGGTACTTTTACAACTTGCTTAGTAACCGTTTTGTATTCAGCAGGAATAATTTCCTCTTTTACAGCAGCAGGCGTTTTTACCACTTGCTTAGTCATTGTTTTGAACTCAGCAGGGATTTCCTCTTCTTTTGTAGAAGCTGGAGATTTCAATTTTTGAACCGTCCGAGTGCCCATTTTTGCAGGGATTGCCGTTTTCTTAACGCAACCGCTGTTAGCAACACCTGAACCATCGCAACCTTTGTTGACTTGCTTACTGACTGTTTTGTATTCAGCCGGTACTTCTACCAAACACCAAACCAAACAATCGTTAGGGTCAGCAGACAAACAGTTAGCAGATGCTTGTTTTTTTACCCACTTTGTCGCCGCTGGCGTAACCAATACACGGTCAGTAACAGTTTCCATTTTAGCAGGCAATACTTCTACTTTTTCACCAGCCGCTTCTATTTCGTACTGCTCCGTAACTGTTTCATAAACAGCCGGAACTGGTACCAAACGCTTGCTGGCAGCCTTCACCATTACTTGTTCAGTAGCAGTTGAATATTCCGCAGGAATTGGGATAATGCGTTTAGTTTCAGGCTTCACCATTACTTTTTCTGAAATGGTTTCGTAAGTAGCAGGAACCGGAATCATCCGTTTAGTTTCAGGCTTCACCATTACTTTTTCAGTAATCGTTTCGTAAGTAGCGGCAACAGGTACCATACGTTTCGAAGCTGCTTTAGTCATCATTTGTTCAGTAACTGTTTCATAAACAGCCGGAACAGCGATAACGCGCTTAGAACCAGCTTTAGACATTACTTGCTCTGACTTAGTGCTGTATTGAGCAGGAATGGTTTCGTACTTCATAGAAGCACCTTTTGTTTCTACTTTTTCAGTAACGGTTTCGTACTGATCAGGTATCATACATTTTGCGTAGCATTTACCAGCTTGCGCGTTTGGCGGCGTATCACCTGGTTGTGCCATCATCACTACTGCACAAAAAGAAAGTGCGGTAGATAGGATTAGTTTAAAACTTCTCATTACTCAGAGTTTAGTTAAATGAATTAAATTAGACAATTTTTAGAATTTATATGCAATAATAATTGCTTTCAAATTTAGGGCAGTACAATAAAAGGGCATACATACCCCTCAGTATTTCACTGTTTTCGCCTAAAAATCAATAAAAGGTTAGATGAAATGATAAGACTGCAAATTTAAATATTTTTACATATTTTTAGGGTAGCAGAGATAATGTTTTTTTATAATTTTACTATTCAACTCATAATCCATGCTTTCTGTAATGGAGCGAACAGACCCGTTTTTAAACATTATTTTAATTTCGTCTTTCGTTTTATTGTATGTTTGATTGCTTTCAACTCCAGTGAAAACCAAATAATCAACGTTTGTTCCTTTAGGTATTTTCAATTGTACTTTGTGACGTATTTTTTCAATAATGTCACGCTCGAATGGCATATTTTGCAATTCGAGTTTAAATAATTTTCTATCAAGTATGCTTTTAGCGAGATGTGATAAAATGAAGTCAGGATTGGTTGTCCAAAGTTTTAGCGATGTAATAATATCAAAATCATCTAACATTGCAAAGTTTTCAATCAATTCTTTTACATTTTTTTTATTATTTGTAAAAGGTTGATTTAGAAAGAATTGCAGATAACCAAATGCTTCTAACTCTACCCCCTCAGTAATCAGCTCTTTTGCCCGTTTCAAAACACGCATCAGCATCTGCTCTGCCGATAGCACTGTTTTGTGCAAATATACCTGCCAATACATCAAGCGTCTTGAAATCAAAAATTTTTCAATTGAATAGATACCTTTTTCCTCTACTACTAATTCTCCTTCATGTACATTCAACATTTTGATAATCCGATCATACCCAATGACGCCTTCCGAAACGCCAGTGTAGAAAGAATCCCGATTCAGATAATCCATTCTATCCATATCCAATTGACCGCTAACGAGTTGATGTAAGAACTTTTTAGGGTATTCATCTTTAAAAATTGAGATAGCAAGCGTCAGTTTTCCTTTGAATTCGTCATTCAATGCCTCCATAAAAAGCAGTGATAAATCTTCATGATGTATATCAATAATGGTGTGTTCTAAGGCATGTGAAAAGGGTCCATGCCCTATATCGTGCAGTAAAATAGCTGATAAAACACCTTCACATTCTTCATTTGTAATTTCAATACCTTTCTGACGCAGCACTTCTACCGCTTGACTCATCAAATGATAAGCACCAAGCGCATGATGAAACCGCGTGTGGTGCGCACCCGGATAGACATAATGCGTGAGAGCCGTTTGTGTAATACGCCGCAAGCGTTGAAAATACGGATGGTCAATAACATCTAAGATAATACTCGGATTCGGAACGCTGATGAATCCATAAACGGGGTCGTTAAATATTTTTACTTTATGTATCATTTCAAGTGTTTAAACCGATTTTAATTTAAAATTTAAACTTTATCCAAAGCCATTTTCAAATCTGCAATCAAATCTTCTACATCTTCAATACCCACTGAAAGGCGTATGAGTGAATCCGTTAAGCCCACTTTCAACCGCTCTTCTCTTGGAATTGAAGCATGAGTCATGCTTGCAGGATGCCCGATGAGAGACTCTACGCCACCAAGCGACTCTGCCAATGAAAACAATTCAGTACCGCTGAGTATTTTTTTAGCTTCTTCAAATTGCCCACCTTTAATGTCAAAACTGACCATTGCACCGAACATCCGCATTTGCTTTTTAGCAATTTTATGATTCGGATGCGTTTTGAAACCCGGATAATATACTTTATCCACTTTCGGATGGGTCGTTAGAAACTCAGCAATTTTACCAGCATTATTACAAGCCTCTCGCACGCGAAGATGCAATGTTTTGATACCCCTCAGTATCAGGAAGCAATCTTGAGGTCCAGGCACTGCACCGCAAGCATTTTGAAGAAAATGCAGTTGCTTGGCTAATTCAGCATCTTTCACAATCAAGCAACCATGAATGACATCCGAATGTCCACCTATATATTTAGTAGCTGAATGCAAGACAATATCCGCCCCTAAATCCAAAGGATTTTGAAGATAAGGCGAAGCAAATGTATTATCCACGCAAGTCATAATACCTTTTTCTTTAGCAATAGCGCAAATGGCTTCAATGTCCACGATGCTCAACATAGGATTGGTAGGTGTTTCAATCCAAAGCAATTTTGTTTTTTTAGTCAAATGCTTCCGAATGGCACGCGGCTCACTCATATCTATAAATTTGGCTTTGATACCGAATTTTTCATACACTCTCACCATTTGACGATATGAACCCCCATATAAATCATTGCACGATACAATTTCATCGCCCGATGATAATAATTTCATCACCGCATCCTGAGCTGCCAAACCGGAAGAGAAACAAATCGCATCTGTACCATTTTCCAAAGCAGCTAAATTCTTTTCTAAAACAGTACGGGTCGGGTTTTGAGTGCGAGCATATTCGTAGCCTTTATGATCGCCCGGAGCAGCTTGTACGTAGGTAGAGGTTTGAAAAATGGGGGTCATAATTGCCCCAGTAGTTGGGTCTGGCTCGATGCCTGCATGAATGGCTTTTGTACCGAATTTCATATTATTTATTTTAGTAAAATGGTTATATTTGATTGACTTTCAACTATTTAGGCTTCAACTAAAAATGCAATGTCATACAAAGTCAACATTGCATTTTAATTAAAGTTTTTCAAAAATTACTTTTTTCTTTTCAAAACGGCTTTAATAGCTTTTACCACATCGCTCACACCTAAGCCATATTTGGCTATCAATTCATCGGGCGTGCCGCTTTCTCCAAAGGTATCATTCACGGCTACAAACTCCTGCGGCGTAGGCATTTTTTGAGATAAAAGCTCTGCGACAGCACTGCCCAAACCTCCTGCGCGTTGATGCTCTTCGGCAGTAACAACGGCGCGTGTTTTTGAAACAGAATCCAAAATTGTTTCTGCATCAAGCGGCTTGATAGTATGAATATTGATGACTTCGCAACTGACCCCCTCAGTAGCGAGGGCTTTAGCGGCTTCCAAAGCATTCCAAACCAAGTGACCCGTTGCAATAATGGTCACATCAGTGCCTTTACTGAGGGGTATCGCTTTGCCTATCACGAACTTATAATTTTCTGTAAACATGGGCCAGCTTGGGCGACCAAATCTGAGATAAACAGGTCCATAATGCTCGGCAATCGCAATGGTTGCTGCTTTCGTTTGAGCATAATCGCAAGGGTTGATAACAGTCATGCCCGGAAGCATCCGCATCATGCCGAGGTCTTCGAGTATTTGATGCGTTGCACCGTCTTCGCCCAGCGTAACACCTGCGTGAGAAGCGCATATTTTCACATTTTTATGCGAATAAGCCACTGACTGACGAATTTGGTCATACACGCGGCTTGTTGAAAAATTGGCAAAAGTGGTGGTATAAGGTATTTTACCCGCCGTTGCCAAACCTGCGGCAATGCCTATCATATTCGCCTCAGCAATACCGACTTGAATATAGCGTTCAGGAAATTCCTTGATAAAATTATCTAATTTGAGCGACCCTGCAAGGTCAGCCGTGAGCGCAACGACTTGATTATTTTGACGACCGACTTCGAGAATACCATCGCCGAAGCCATCGCGCGTTGCTTTTTTACCTGTTGAAATGATGTCTGATAACATTGGATTTTATTTTGCTTAAAAAATTTGGGCAAAGATAATTTTTATAAAACTAAAAAGCCCTTCAAAGTTTTGAAATCTTTGAAAGGCTTTTGATTTTAAGGGTTTAGTGGTAGTATTGAGTGTTTTGAGTGTCCAAATCTAAACACCAAACACTCATAACTCCCTATTTTATCATTTTCATAAATGTCCCTACAAACCAATTAGAATCGGCTTTAATCAGCATATCTAAAGTAGAATCGGCTTTGGATGAAAACATTTTGATGTCATTCACAGTCTTGGCAAGAGCTTGAGCTTCTTCGCAATCTTCTTTGACGCCGCTGATTTCGTCGAGGATTTTGAGCATAGGCTCAAGTTCTTTTTTCTTGCGGTTGATGATGATTTGGCGCACCACTTTCCACATATCTTTTTCTCCTATAAAATATTCTTTTCTATCACCCGGACGCAATTCTTTATAAACCAAACCCCAATCCATGAGTGCGCGGATGTTCATATTCGCATTGCCGCGAGAAATTTGAAGGTCTTCCATGATTTCATCGGCACTTAATGAGTGTGGTGAAATCATCAAAAGCGCGTGCACTTGTGCCATCGTGCGGTTGACACCCCATTCGCTACCCAATGCACCCCACGATTGAATAAATTTTTCTTTACCTTCTTTCCAATCCATCAAGTTGTAATTTATAGAAATTTAAGTTTTATTTGATTAAAAGTTTCAGAACTTATTGAAAGTTACAAATCTAATGCAAAAAAATGGATTTTGTTCAAATTATAAAGCATAAAGATTGAAAAACCTATCTATTAAGGTGTCTTTGTGCTCAAAATAGGCGATGCTCGATAGCGCTCTTCACGGTATTTATCATAAAGTTCATTCATCGTTTTTAAAACATTTTGTAAGCCTATTTCCTTTCCCCAAGCCAATAAACCTTTTGGATAATTGACGCCATTTGTCATCGCTATTTCAATATCTATCTCGGTAGCCAAATTCCAATATAGAGCATCATAGGCTTCATTGATGAGCATTGTGAGGATTCGATTGAAAACGTATTTTTTTAATTGAGTATCTATAACTGTTTCATTATCATCCTTTTTCTTAAAATAATCATAAAAGCCACGCCCTGTTTTGCGTCCTAAATACCCTGCCTCAACCAAACGCTTTTGAGTGACCGATGGCTTATATCGAGGGTCGAAATAGGTGTTTGTCCAAACGCTTTCTGTCACCGCATAATTCACGTCATGCCCAATTAAATCCATGAGGGCAAAGGGTCCCATTTTGAAGCCCCCCTCAGTCATGGCAGCATCAATGGCTCTAAAATCGGCCATGCCTTCATCATAAATACGCAATGCTTCGCTGTAATATGGGCGGGCGATGCGGTTGACGATAAAGCCTGGAGTGTCCTTCGCAATCACCACTGTTTTACCCCATTTTTCTATAATTTCTACCGTTTTTTCAACAATATACTGAGGGGTCTGCAAGGCCGGTATAATTTCCACCAAAGGCATTATCGTTGCTGGATTAAAAAAATGAATGCCGATGACGCGCTCAGGAGATTGGCACGCACCCGAAATAGCAGTGATAGAAAGCGAGGAGGTATTGCTTGCCAAAATGCAGTCTTCTGAAACATACATTTCCAATTCGTTGAAGATATCTTTTTTAATTTCCAAGTCCTCTATGATAGCTTCTATAATCAAATCACAATCGCCTAAGCCTTCTAATCGCTCAGTTATCGAAATTTTATTCGCAATATCGGCTGCTGCGATAAGAGAAATTTTGCCTTTTTCAGCCACTCGACGGAGGTTTAATCGCACGTTTTCAAGCGCACGCTGCATCGCTACATCATTGGCATCGTATATTTTTACGATATTACCAGCTGTCGCAGCTACTTGCGCGATGCCGCTGCCCATGGCTCCTGCTCCAATGATTCCAATTTTCATCAACTTGTTTTAGATATTAGAAAAATAGATTTTAGATATTAGACTGACAATCAAGACTTTAACTGTCTAAAATCTATTGTCTGAATATCTAATATCTATTTCATTTCCCTGCAAAGGTTATAAATTTTTTTATGACAAATAAAAAAAAATGGCTGAACACCTTGAAAGGGAACAGCCATTTAAATTCTTAAGTTTGTTCATCAAAATTTTTATCAAAATATATCAACCTAAGTTGTTATTTTTTGCCTCAATGCTTAATGTAGCATGAGGTACTGCTTTTAGGCGTTCTTTTGGAATCAATTTGCCAGTAGCTCTACACACACCATACACCTTATTATCAATGCGCATAATGGCATTTTCAAGATGGTGAATATGCTTATTGAGCCGTGCGGCAACGGTAGCAATATACTCATTTTCGGATGAACCAACAGCATCATCAAGCGATTTGACTTTATTATCGCCTCCGGCAGATAAGTCGGTTAATTGATTAAGGTAAAATGAGTAATCTTCTCTTGCTTTAAAGATTTTTTGTTGGATAAGAGTCCGAAATTCAGCTAAGTCAGCTTCGCCGTAGCGTTCTGTGGTAGCGGTGCTTGTCATGTGTGTGCTGGTTTTAGTTAAGTTTACAAGGTGTAGTTCAACTCCATGAATTTTGTAAAAACTTTCGTTACCGATTGAATATTTTGCAAAATTTCTGGTGCAAAGGTATTAATTTTTTCAAACTTCCAAATATTCGCACAATATTTTTTTAAATACTTAATGTTAATAGCATTACTCATACCCTAAAAGTAATAGTTAGGAAAGGCTAAACTATTTAATTTTTGACCTCATAAACTGATTGTATTGTGAGGGTATTCGATTAAAAATAAAGGCATGATAAGGTCAATCGCAAAATATTTGTGCCAAAAAAAGACTGATAATCAATGAGTTACGTCAATTTATGAAAAATATTTTTCAACAATGCTTGTTTATTCTAAGTTGAAAGAATATCTTTGCACCGCTTTTTAAAAATGCCCTTAGCCCCCTAACCCCCAAAGGGGGAAATGGAATTTTTTTTTAATTTTATTTGAGTAAAAAATTTAATAAATAATTGAAATGCACAAGTTAAGTTATAGAACCGTATCGGTTAGAAAAGAAGATGTGCAGCGTAAATGGTACGTAATTGATGCTGAAGGCGAAACAGTCGGCAGAATGAGCACCCAAATCGCTACAATACTGAGGGGTAAGAACAAACCCTCTTTTACACCACATACTGACACTGGCGACTACATCATCGTCATCAATGCTGATAAAGTCCGCTTCACAGGCGATAAGATGAATCAGAAAGTATATTTGACTTACTCGCTGCATCCGGGCGGTCAAAAAAGTGTTTTTGCTAAAGACTTGATGGTCAAGAAACCTATCAAAATCGTTGAGGAAGCGGTGAAGGGTATGTTGCCAAAAACCAAATTGGGTCGTGCTATGTTCAAAAAACTTTTCGTTTATGCTGGCGCAGAGCATCCACATTCGGCTCAAAAACCGGAAGTGTTAAGTAAATAATTATTTTAAAAAAAATTCTGAACCTATTCATACAATGGAACAAATTATTGCCGTAGGTAGAAGGAAAGCCGCTATTGCTCGTATTTTTTTAAGAAAAGGCGAAGGTAAAGTAACGGTGAACGGTAAAGATTACCGTGAATATTTCCCTCAAATGCACATCAACCCTTCAGTAGTGGCACCGCTACAAACTGTGGAAGTGGATGCTGCTTATGATGTATTAGTCAATGTATCAGGTGGCGGATTCAAAGGTCAGGCTGAGGCTGTGCGGATGGGTATTGCCCGGGCACTCGTTAAACTGAATGAGGAATTCCGTAAACCACTCAAAGTTCATAAGTTCTTAACTCGTGATCCACGTGCCGTTGAACGTAAGAAATACGGTCGTCCTAAAGCGCGTAAACGCTTTCAGTTCTCAAAACGTTAATTGCGTTGGAGATTGGAGATTTTACTTTTTCTTAAAAAATAATTTGTCATTCCTAATTCTAAATTGATAATGGAAAAGCCATCATATAAAGAAATGCTTGATGCCGGCGTACACTTCGGTCACTTGAAACGCAAGTGGAATCCTAAGATGCAGCCGTACATTTTTGCAGAACATAAAGGTATTCACCTTATAGATTTGAACCGTACGGGCGAAAGCCTTGACCGCGCAGCGAATGCTATGCGTCAAATCGCTAAAAGCGGTCGTAAAATTATGTTTGTCGCTACCAAAAAGCAAGCCCGTGACATCGTTATGAAAGCTGCTTTGAGCGTCGGTATGCCTTTCGCTACTGAGCGTTGGTTGGGTGGTATGATGACGAACTTTACAACAGTTCGTAAGTCAGTGAAAAAAATGCAAAACATTGATTCACTTTTGAACGACCCCAACGCTACAGGTATCACTAAAAAAGAACGCTTAATGATGACGCGTGAGCGCAACAAAATTGAGAAAGTTTTGGGTGGTGTAGCTAACTTAAATCGCCTTCCGGCTGCTGTATTCCTTATTGATATAGGACATGAGCATTTGGCTTTGGCTGAATCAAAACGTTTGGGCTTGCGCACATTCGCTATGGTGGATACTAATTGCGATCCGAACTTAGTTGATTT
>JAYTON010000579.1:0-4695 GCA_043747725.1 Saprospiraceae bacterium | reverse complement strand
TGACGGAGTGACTTAAAGTCACTCCGTCAATTTTACCCTAAACACTAAATGAGATAGCATTTAATCCCTACTTTCAATCAAAAAATATTGATACATGACGCTTTACATCATCCGACATGGCGAAACCGATATGAACCGACAAGGCATTGTGCAAGGCAGCGGGGTAGATTCTGAATTGAATCATATCGGTCTGAAGCAAGCGCGCTTGTTTTATCAATACTATAAAAATGTGCATTTCGATTTTATTATTACGTCCGATTTGAAACGCACGCATCAGACTGTAGAGCCGTTTATACTGAGAGGTACGCATCGGGATTGGATTAAAAAACCAGAGCTGAATGAGATTTCATGGGGCATTCATGAAGGTAAAGCAGGGGATAAGGCGACTAAAGAAAACTACAATAAACTAATGAAAGATTGGGATTCAGGGGTGTATGAAACGCGGATTGAAGGCGGCGAATCAGCGGCGGAATTATACGCCAGAGTTTCGCAAGTAGTTGATTTTATAAAAGATACGCATTTTGAAAAAAAGAATATACTCATTTGTACGCATGGGCGCACGCTGCTTTGTTTGCTCACTATTTTACACGGTCACCCCCTCAGTAAAATGAATATTTTTAGACATCAAAACACCTGTTTGTACAAAGTCCACTATGTCGATGGTGAGTTTATTTTTGAAACTGAAAATGATGTCAGGCACTTGGGGAAGTTAGAAATTAGATATTAGTCAAGATTTTAGGGCTGAACACTTAAAAAATGAACGATGAAAAAGATTAAAGTTACGGCGGTCAGTTATTTGAATACCAAGCCTTTTTTGTACGGTATTTTTCAAAGCCTTGTGCAAGATGAGATTGAATTGAGTTTGGATATCCCCTCAGTATGCGCGGCGAAATTGCAGTCAGGTGAGGCGGATTTGGGGCTGATACCTGTGGCGGCGATTCCTGAATTGGCGCAGCCGCATATTATTTCTGATTATTGTATTGGGGCAGTGGGGGCGGTAAAAACGGTGTGTCTTTATAGCGAAGTGCCGATTCAAGAGATTGAAAAAGTATATTTGGATGAACATTCTAAAACATCTGCACAATTAACGAAGGTTTTATTTAAAAAATATTGGCATCAAAATCCCATTTTTATGCCTTCTACTGAGTGGTATCTCGACAACATTAAAGGCAGTACAGCGGGATTGGCGATTGGCGATAAAACGATGGGTCTTGCAGAGCGATTTGAATATGTCTATGACTTGGGCGAAGTGTGGCAGGATTGGACGGGTTTGCCTTTTGTCTTCGCGGCTTGGGTGAGTAATAAAAAATTAGACGATGGTTTTATTGAAAGATTTAATCATGCATTAAACGTTGGTTTACAGCACATTCAAGAGCTTATCTATATTTTACCAACCCAATATTTTGAATTTGACTTGAAAGAATATTTCACTAAAAACATTTCTTATAATCTTGATGAAGCGAAAAAGAAAGGGCTGAAAAGATTTTTGAGTGAGATACAACCTGAAATTCATTTAACACATTAAATTTTTTTTCTTTTACACATAGTTCAGATAGGACACATAGAAAAACTATGTGTCCTATCTGAACTATGTGTCTAAAGAATATGTGTTTAGCTTTCTACTATATACCGCTAAGCACGCAATCACTACCCAATAATGCCGAAAATTCATGGTATCTGTCACAAAGCCCTCGCTGCACATGAATAGCAAAACGCCACCCAATAAAATCCAAAAAGGCGTGTCCTCATTTTTCTCAAAATTAGAAAAAGCGACTCTTTTCCACGTTAAAAATATAGCATAATACAAGGCAATCAACGCTATAAATCCGATGATGCCCAACTCTGATAAAGCACCGAAATAGGTAGAAAGAGGGTCAAAATCAGATAAATATCTGGGATAAATGCCTTCTGTTTTAAGCTGTCTTATATAATTAGAGAAATTTCCACCACCTACACCTACAAGCGGATACCTGAAAAATACAATCATATTCATTTCTTTCAAAACACCATAGCACGTCCTCAGCAGATAACTATTTTTAAACTCTTCAAATGGATGCTTTTCGAGGGCATGACAATATATATTACGTTCAAAATTGAATTTTGTAACAAATGAAAAATGAGACAAAAACAGAAATATGCTTAAAATGCCAACCCATATTAAACTTTTGACTCTCTCCAATATTCGAAAATGATACGACAGCATCACTATTATTGAAGCAATAAGCATAGCAAATGATTTTGTAAAAGTTAAAATACAGACTAAAGTCATTAAGGTTAGAGCGATAAATATTTTAGAATTTCTTTGTTTATTTAAATTATCGGCAACTATAATTAAAATGAAAATACCTAAAATACTCATCAGCATTATCGGCTCTTCAGCAAGTGCACTCATACGATGAATATTGCCGAAAATGGGATAGTTTTCATAGTAGGGTACTAATCTATTTTCAAAACCCAACAAAAGCAATACGCCTCCGAAATATGCGATTATACAAGTAAAAACACCTGAAATGAGCATAGTTTGCACTAAAAAAGACCGAATGTTTTTTTCAGAACCAATGAAATAAAAGTTAATGATGACATATAAAATGATGAGGTAGGTAAGCCCCAAAACTTCAAAAAATGAAGCGCGGGTAGGATGGAAGGAAGCCGATAAAAGCATCGCCAAAAAGTATAAAATTAATGCTTTGTCAATGATTGAAATTTGCCATTTCAACCATAATTTTGTTTGAAAGACCTTTATAATGGTTAGAAAAAAAAGGATAATAAAGGCGATTTCAGGCAGTTGAATTTTTTTAATGACTATTGGCAATTCCAATAAACCATTGAGCGGCAATGTTAAAATATAGAGGCTGATGAAAAAGCCAATGAGTTTCCAATCTGATTTCGTTTCCATATTTTGTTACTTCACCACCACAAATTTATTGGTCGCCAAAGCTTTGCCTTTTTTATTTTCAATCAGATAAGTATAGACGCCAGGGGCTAAATTTAAATTTTTCACATTTACCACATCTTCATTTTTGCCATCGTTGAATTGTTTTTTCTTAAAAACTTCTACCACCATTTTACCTGTGCTGTCAAATATTTTCAAGCACAATTTCATCGAACTTTTTAATTCAAAATTGATAAACAATTGATTATCAGTGGGATTTGGATAACAAAAAGTTTTAATGACATCTTTGACTAAAACGACCCCCTCAGTATATGAGACAATTGGCGTGTTTATCAAAGCCGTATAAATGTTTTTTTTACCTGCTGGATTCATTGTTGTCCATATCGGGCGAACAATGTTATTATATGCTGCGACATTTGTATAATCGCCAAAGAATACCGTTTGATTGGGCTTGAAAGGCATTTCACTGACTTTGAAATTCTGAAAAGTTTCGCCGCCATCACGGCTCGAAGCCATATAGACATCCGTCGAATCGCTGGTATAATTGCGGCGGTCATAGAACACGAACCACAAATTGCCATTGGTTTGGTCAACAGCCATCCACGTCATAAATTGCTGCCGATTGGTATTGTCATTGTTCACTTTTTTCGGCGCGCTCCAAGTTTTGCCTTTATCCGTTGATTTGATGAGCCAAATATCGGTGTTCGATTCGCCATTCTTTTGGTCACTCCAATTGATATAAATCGTGCCTCGATTGGGGCTTTGGCTTGTATCGCAAATCGTGATAGGCAAACCATTGCAGCGATAAATGCCCGGCACATTGTAAGACCAGCCGCCGCCAATATCTGCTGCTTTAATATCCTTACTCAACCACGTGTCACCACCATCGAGCGAACGATCAAATACTAAGCCCACGGGACCTGCCCAAGCTGCATATACTTCACCGTTCGGACCCACTGTTGGTACAGCACCTTCTACGGTTTTATCGTCATCCAAGCAGTCGCCTCCTTGTTGATCAATGCGTTTGGCAGGGGTCCAAGTCGCGCCGCCGTCTAGGGATTTTGAAAACATAATATGCGAACTGTCTTGCGGTTGACGGCTTTCGTAAAGGTCGAATTGCGTCCAAGTGCAATATATCGTATTGGTTTTTCTATCAATCGCCACCCAATGTTTATCTTGATTTTTTGCACCATTTAAGCCTATAAATGAGCCATTATTCCATGTTTTACCACCATCCATTGACTTTTGAGCAACAATTCTATCAATCCAATTGCCATCGGCAGGGTTCGATAAATGAAAATGATAAAATGCCCCCTCAGTATCGCACGCCATAACCGGGTCGCCCCACACGCCATACGTAGAGCGTTGAACACTTTTCTGCCACGTTTTACCAGTATCCGAAGAATAATAAACATTCGCAATATTAGACCCCGCCACCATCCGTGCAGGGTTTTTGGGGTCGAGACAAATACTCGGCTCATCGGCATCACCGCTGTTGTCAATGATGATATTGGGATGCTGTGCGAAAAGGGAAATGATGTTTAAGATAATGGTTAAAACGAGCAGCGTTTTTTTCATGATGATTGTTTATATTTTAGGAATGCAATTCTGTTTTATATCTCAGTATTGACCAGTTTTATTTTAGAAAAACAATAATTTGTTTGATAAATAGTTTCTAACTATTTTTGTATAAACAAACCAATTGCTGAACATACTAATTAAATAAAATGAGAAAATGGGATTGGGATAATTATACCAACGAAGATATTAAAGATGAAATAACATTGATAAGAAAAGGTTTA
>JAYTON010000578.1:0-1511 GCA_043747725.1 Saprospiraceae bacterium | reverse complement strand
CATCACAGTGTCTTTTCCATAAATCGTCTTGCCTTTAGGATCGTCGAGATGCTCCCAAAGCTCAGGTCCAAAGAACGTTTCAGGGTTAATTTTATCAATTTTATCAATGACGCAGACAAATTTCTCCTTGGGTTTCAGCCAGCATTTATCCCAAAATTTCAAAATACTGCCTTTGATTAACTGCTCATTTTCGATATGCCCAATGTATTTTTTATTGAACTCCATATCAAACTGAGGGGCACAAAGCACTACCATTTTATTCTCAGGCTTCGACGCAATAATATTCGCAATCCTATCCACCAATGTCGTGTTGCCACTACCCGTCACGGCAGAGAACATCATACTTCTTTTCTCATTAAAAATATTGAAATATTCTTTCAATTTGGAAAATTCCATTGTTGGCATAAAAGGTTTCGCTATTAGTTGGGTTAAAAGCGAATCATTGGTAGGCATATCAACGCCATGAAAAGCGTTGTAAAGTGCTTGGATGGAGTCTTTTGAGTTAGTGAGCGTTTGATAGTTTTTGCTTAATTGCTCATCCAATTCCGCCCAATAAGGGTCTCTGTCATTTTTAAAACCGATAAAAAGTAGCCAAATACTGAGGGGTAATATCAATATGACAAGTAAAATCCGTTTGTAAGTGAGTTTCCGCAAAGTCATAGTTTTTGATAATGGTCACCGAAGTATGTTTTTAAAACTGTTGCGAAGTTAGAAAAACTAATTCAGATTATTCTCATCTAACATGTCAGCAATGACTGAATATGCATCCCCTTTGTGCTGCAAAACCGTGCGCCAAAGCGTATTGGGCTGTGCATTGAATAGGTAATTCGCGTGCATATCGCCCATTATCCAAGAGCCTTCCTTCATTTCATCTTTGAGTTGCCCTTCGCCCCAGCCAGAGTAGCCAACAAAAAAACGAATATGTTTAGGTTCTATTAATTTCGCTTCTACTAATACTTTTAGTTGTTCCCAATCGCCGCCGATATACACGCCTGAGCTGATGCGCTTGCTACCCACGAGCAAGTCGCCGACATTGTGTAGAAAATGAAGGCTATCAGTCTGAACAGGCCCACCATAAAAAAGTGGCGCATTAAATTCGGGGAAATCTGCTATCACTTCGTTCAATTTCATGTCCAACATTTTGTTGATGATATAGCCAAACGACCCATCAGTATCATGGTTGCAAAGCAGCACGACTGACCGTTTAAAATGTGGTTCGAGTGAAAAAGGCTCGGCTACAATGAGTTTGCCCGTACTTATTTCATTATAAATTGTCATGTATCAAACACTTTCTTAGTCAATATTTAAAGCTCAAATATACAAATTCCAATAAAATATTATACCAAGTTTTTATCGTGTGAAATTTTTAAAAAATGCGAACGGAATCGGCATTCCGCTCTACAAAGCTTCACTCGGTAATGCCCTATCCACTTGCGAAAACATACCCCTCAGTACTTTGCCATTTCCACCCACTTCATAGACGTGACCGACACCATCGGCTATCATATTTT
>JAYTON010000577.1:0-6361 GCA_043747725.1 Saprospiraceae bacterium | reverse complement strand
TTGCGTGCCGTAGATGGTATTGTTGCTGGTCAAATGCAAAAATTTAGCATCCGAAGGCACTTTATATTTACGGGGAATATTGTCGTAAGTCGTTGATTTCGAAGACGCTAAGACCTCAATATTGCCGAATTGGCGCGCCGCTTCGATGGCTTTTGATGCCCACGTACCCGTATCCACGTAAGCTGCTTTGTCGCCATCATCCATGAGGTTCATCGCTGTAATAAAAAATTGAGAAGATGCCCCGCCCGACATCCAAAGCACTTCGTACTTATCGGTCAAGCCCACAAGGTCTTTGATAGATTGGGTCGCTTCGTCCACGATAGCGCCGATATCCTTACTTCTGTGGCTCATTTCAAGGACAGACAAGCCTGTTCCATTGAGATTTAAAACGCCTTGTGCCGTTTCTTTAATCACTTCAGCAGGTAAAATAGCGGGACCTGGGCTGAAATTATGCGTCTTTTTAACCGCCGCTTTTTTCATTGTTACTTCCATAATTAATGGGTAGTTTCCGAAATTAAGACTTCGGATAAGTGAATTAATAATGATATTTTATTGTAAAATAATTAAATCGCCGCAAAGTTAGCCTTTCCACTTAGAAAAACCAACAATTTGAATGAAAAACGGGTTTGAATTGCTGTTTCGATAAAAAGAAGCAACTGATGTATTAACTTTATTGTCTATGCTACAATAAATGTGTTCAAAAATAATAGTTGGACGAATCTAATCTCAATCTTTTTTAACACCCCCTCAGTATATTTAGTAGATTTTAATAAATTATTAGGGGTATTTGCTTGCTTAGGTGTCAGTATTAAAAATTTTAACAAATAATGCTTTATGACAAAGAGAACAACAATTCTACTCGGCTTTATTCTCATAAAGTTTTTGCTGCAATATTCTTTAATCAGTGCCCATTACGATTTACAAAGAGATGAATATCTACATCTCGACCAAGCCAATCATTTGGCTTGGGGTTATACTTCCGTGCCGCCTGTCACTTCATGGATTTCATGTCTCATACAGTTATTGGGTAATACAGAATTTTGGATTCGATTTTTTCCAACCTTATTTGGCGCGTTGACAATTGTCGTAGTTTGGAAAACCATTGAAACGTTGAAAGGGAGTTTATTCGCTTTAATTTTAGGCGCAACTTGTGTTTTATTGTCAGTCCTTTTAAGACTCAATGTCTTGTATCAGCCCAATTCGTTGGACGTTTTGAGTTGGACAAGTTTTTACTTTGTGCTTATCAAATTTATTCAAACCGATAAACCTAAATGGCTTTTTATTGGGGCGATATTCATAACCATTGGGTTTTTAAACAAGTACAATATCGTCTTTTTGCTCATCGGATTACTTCCTGCCATTTTAATAAGCGAACAGCGTAAAATCTTGATTCTAAAGTCCTTTTACCACTCAATTTTATTAGGATTGATACTCATTTCACCCAACCTTTGGTGGCAATACACGAATCATTTTCCTGTTTTTCAACATCTAAAAGAGTTAACTGACACGCAGTTGGTGAATGTCAATCGGTGGGATTTTCTGAAAGCGCAGTTGCTTTATTTTATCGGCTGTTTGTTTGTTATTGTGGCGGCTTTGTATGCTTTATTGTTTTATGAGCCCTTCAAAAAGTACCGCCTTTTCTTTTGGACAATGGTTTTTACGCTCGCTGTTTTTGTATATTTCAAGGCTAAAGATTATTACGCTATTGGCTTATATCCGATTTATATCGCTTTTGGATGCGTCTTTTTAGAAAATATTTTTACAGGCTCAAAAAGGTATTTACAACCTGTTGCGATTGCCTTACCAATTGTTTTTTTCATACCGATGTATTTATATGTTTTCCCTAATAAAAGCCCTGAATACATCATGGCGCATCCAAAACCGTATAAAACATTGGGTTTATTGCATTGGGAAGACGGCAAAGACCATGATTTGCCGCAAGATTTTGCAGATATGTTGGGGTGGAAAGAATTAACCAATAAGGTAGATTCCATCTATTCAAACATACCCAATCCAAACCAAACATTAATACTTTGCGATAATTATGGACAAGCAGGAGCGATAAATTACTATACCAAAAACAAGCACATTCAAGCCGTTTCTTTCAATGCTGATTACCTTTATTGGTTCAATCTTGACCAAAAAATAGAAAATGTTATCAGAGTTAAAAACGCTAAAGAAAAAAACAATGAATTGAAAGAAACGGCTCCATTTTTTGAAATCGCTTATCTCGCAGACTCTATAACCAACCCTTTTTCAAGAGGATATGGCACGGCTATTTTTGTTTTTAAAAAAGCGAAAGTGGATGTCAATGAACGCATTAAAAAGGAGATTGAGGAGGAAAAGAATTAAAAATTTAGAACAACTCTTTGCATTTTAACTAATTTAAAATAACATCATAAAATGAAAAATACCGTATTCCTTTTAATCTTAATGACTTGGGCAACCGCTTGTGTCAACGGTCAAAAACAAGACAATACACAAGATAATTGCTCATTAATTGACAATTACCTCATAAAATTAGCTAAAGAGCAAAATTTCTCTGGTGGCTTACTCATCATAAAAGATGGCAAACTGCTATTGAGTAAAGGTTATGGTTGGGCTGATAAAGATAGGAAAATACCTTTTTCTCCAAGCACTTTGGCATCAATGGGTAGTATTACTAAGGCATTTACGGCAACTGCCATTATGAAATTGGTGGAACAAAATAAACTATCAGTTGATGATAAGCTTATTAAATTTTTCCCAAATGTTCCTGCCGATAAAGCCAATATCACGATTCATCAATTGCTGACGCATTCGTCGGGTTTTCATGAATTTTTAAAAGATGATGGCGGTGATTATGAGGTCATTAAAACCGACGAGTATTTGAAACGCGCATTTGCAGAGCCTTTAGCCTTCAAACCAAGTGAAAAAGCAGTTTATACGAATGTCGGCATGAGCGTTTTAGCAATTATTATTGAGCAAGTATCAGGAATGGACTATGAACAATTTTTAAAAACACAACTTTTTGACCCCCTCAGTATAAAACGCATTAGTTATGCTTTTCCTCAAAAATCAAGCGATACAATCGCCATTGGTTATCAAAATGGGAAGGTTTGGGGAACGCACCAAGAGCGTTTTGCCAAAGCAGGTGGCGGGCCTTATTGGAATCTGAAAGGCAATGGCGGTCTTGAAGCATCTTTGAACGACATGTTTTTATGGGCTAATAGTTTCACCAATCAGACTATATTGAAAAAAGAAAGTATTGAAAAAATGTTTACACCTCATGTTTTGGAAGAAGGCTATAATGGACAATCGTCATTTGGCTATGGTTGCAATATTTCAAAAAGCCGACGCAATACGAAGATGATTGACAACGGTGGCAGCAATGGCATTTACTTCGCAAGGCTGATTCGCTTGCCCGAAGAAGGATTGGTGTTTTATATGGTGACCAATGAAAATAGTATCAATACAAATAAAGTGTTGCCTAATGTCACTCAATTGTATTTTAAAGGCGTGATAGAACAAGATGCGTTAGCTGCACAATCCAAATTTGAAAACCCCATGTCTAAACAGATATATGATATAATTGAAAAGCCGACGACAACGGATTTAGATACTGAATTGACAAAAGCAAATCTAAACGTGGACGATGATATGATTCTATTGGAAGTCGGACACGCATTGATTGAAGAAAAAAAGCTGGAGAAAGCCTTGATATTGTATCAATTCTGCACTCAAAAATTTCCCAATATTGTCATGGCGTGGAATGACATGGGCGATGTTTGTCGGCTTCAAAACAACAAAGCAGAAGCCATAAAATGTTATAAACAAGCCTTGAAGATTAGACCTACAAATCCGAGAGCGCAGGAAGAGTTGAAGAAATTGGAATGAAGAAACCCCTCATTTATCCCTTTGGGAGTATTTCGCAGGTAAAACGGTATTTCGCAGTTCTCCAAAACCCACTCGGATACCGTTTTTTTCTGCAAACCCTTTGATAGTAATTGTGTCGCCATCTTCTAAAAAGGTACGGGTGCTACCATCGGGCAAAGTGATAGGATTTTTACCGCCCCAAGTCAATTCCAGCAAAGAGCCGAAGCTATTGGATTCAGTGCCTGAAATCGTACCCGATGCCAATATATCGCCAATGTTTAAATTACAACCATTGACCGTATGATGTGCAATTTGTTGAGCCACAGTCCAATACATATTTTTAAAGTTTTTACTGCTTATGAGTTGAGAATGATGAGTTGTGCGTTGTGAGTCGCTGGGTATGAGGGTTACTTCTAAATTTATATCAAAATTTTGATGTTTTTTCTCATTTAAATAGGGAAATACTGAGGGGGTCTGCAAAGGAGCTGGCACTCTAAATGGTTCAAGTGCTTCAAGCGTCACGACCCACGGGGAGACGGAGGAAAAGAAATTTTTAGCTAAAAAGGGTCCCAACGGTACATATTCCCAACGCTGAATATCCCGCGCCGACCAATCATTGAACAACAAGAAACCAAAGACATATTCTTCTGCTTTATCCACATCAATCGCTTCGCCAATCGCATTAGATTTGCCAATCACCGTTGCGATTTCCAACTCAATATCCAATCGTTTAGTCGCTATAAATATAGGTGGCTGGCTATCGTCCGAATTCATTTGACCTTTCGGGCGATGAAAATCAGTACCCGAAATAAATATCGAACTCGCTCGCCCATGATACGATAATAGTAGCCAAGCGTTTTTGACCGTTTTTTATTGAAAAAATGCCGAAAGGGATGTTGTGGATGCTGAAATCTGAATTATTATTATTCATTAATTTTACTGAACTATTAAATTGTCAATATATAATTGATTTAAAAGAAAGCAAAAAATTTAAAAATCGTAAGTGATTGAAGAATAATAAAAACCGCCCGTATGCACACCACCTAACATGGAGTAATAATATTGATTGAGAAGATTGGTTGCGCCTAATTTAATTTTGATTTTAGGGAAATCATAACTGATTTGAGCATCAAGCGTCCAATATGCAGGTACGGTGCCATTCACTAAAAAGGATTGATAATAAAAGGCGTTTTGCCAATGAATAGAAGTACTCGCGTTTAAATTTTTCCACAATTTTTCTCCAATCAAAGTGCCATTAAACATCCATTTAGGGGTATTGAAACCATCTTCAAGCCCATCGTTTGTTTGTTTTCTGTCTAATTTGGCGAAAGTAGCGTTTGTAACTAAGCTATACTGAGGGGTCAAACTGTAGCGAATCCCTACGCTTGCACCATAATTAAAAACGGTTGTTTGAGAGTTAGTCCATAAACGATAACGGTCATGTAAACGCCTGGTAATCAATGAAATAGGGATGGAATCGGCATTATTTGTTTTAGGAATATAGGCTTCTACTTGCGCCATAAAATTATTGTATTTGTTATAATAAAAACCGGCATCCACAAATAATTTATTGTGAATGTGTAAACTCTTAATCCCGATTTCAAAAGAACGGATGTATTCAGGTTGCAAATACGTATAGTTATTACGCTGCAAAATGGCTTTATTTTTTTCAATGGCGGCTTTTTGGCTTAACCCCTCAGTATTAACGCTTTTATTTACGGCAGTTTGGAAAGCATCAATGGAAGAACGCAACCATGAATTTTCAAAAATACCATTTGACATCACGCGCAAGCCACCGACTCGTTTAACACCCCCACTATTGATATTAGAAAAACCCTCAAATATGCTTGGAAAACGATAACCACTTTGATAAGACACTCGCCAATGCATATTTTCATTGGGCGAATAAACAGCACTCAATCGAGGGTTAAATTTCCAATCAAAATAGTCGGCTTTATCGGCTCTTAATGTAAAGTTCAAACGTAATTTATTATCCAACAAAGATTTTGAGGATTGAATAAAACCGCCCAGTTTACCATAAATTAAATTTTTATTGAATTCAACAGGGTTAATAAAATAATTACCGTCAGGCTCGATAATATAAGCCCGATAATCAAAACCCGCTTGAAGATTAAAATTATTTATCGCAGCATTTTTAATAAATTTGTCCAAATAAACGACCCCCTCAGTATGTGAGAGTTGCGCTTTCACTCGCAAGGCTGCGCCAATATCCCAATTGTTAATATCACTCAATTCAACTAATTTTCCTTTAAATGCTGGTGTATTCGGTTGAAAACGACCTGCATCTGCTGCTAAACGGGCTGAATGATGTGCTTCAGCTACACTTACATTATTATTTAAGGAATTATTGTAAGCAGTTGTATAATCTCTAAACCAATTATCATCGGTCTTAAAAGCTTTGTCAATATTCTCTGCTGCCGAACGCAAATTATAAGATTTGCCTGTATTTTCAGTGGTCAAATAAGTTTTAAATTGAAATTGATTG
>JAYTON010000576.1:0-11227 GCA_043747725.1 Saprospiraceae bacterium | reverse complement strand
TCAAATTCTTTATCAATCATTTGTTGCTCTTTTATAACAAATGTAACCATAATTTAGTCGGTCAGCTTCTAAAAAATAGAACTTATACATTAATTAAATTATTTATTTTATCAACAATAGGTTGTCGCAATTGACTCAATGAATTATCTTTATCAGCATTTTTAAATTTCAAAAAGTGATAAAAACGTAACCCCTCAGTATAAAGCCCATACGCCACCAAACCGGCAGGGATAACAGTCAGTAAATAAAGCCAACCATTGATTGAAAAAGGCAGGAAGTGTGACAATGCCCACTTTTGAAGCCCCCAAAACAACGGAAAAAAAACTAAGCCACATATATATCTGATAGTCGTATCGTAAGACTTATCTATTTTCAACCATTTGACCATGCTATCGCTCAACCAAGCGGGTATGATATTATTGACGAAACCATAAATAAAAATAGGCAAACCGATTAAAAGCTTCATAATACTGAGGGGAGCAGCTTTAGAAAAATTATTTTCATTTAAATCATTGATATTCAATATTTTAAGTTTTAAAAAATAATTATCTACATCAGTTTTAAATATTTCAAAACTGCTTAAATCTTCTTTTTGCCAAGCGTGTATTTTATTGAGGATATTTTTACTTCTCTCGTAGTGCTTTTCGGTTTCTAAATAATTTTCGGATTGTAAGATTGCTTCAAGTTTTTTTAAAAACCTGTCTTCTTCAGCATCAGTACATTGGATAGCATGCGTAATCATTTGATTTTCAACACTTTGTGTAAAATCACCAATCGCTTTACGAGGATTAGTGTTATAGGCTTCGCGCCAGCTATCGACTGAAATCGGCTCACTTATTTCTATTACCACATCTTTCCAAAATTTCAGCGAGTCAAAATAAGTAATCACAATGGGTAATATGCGTAAATCCAGTTCAAAATTAGTTTGCATCTCAGCACTGAAAGCAATGCGTGCCATACCTGTTTTGAGGTCACGAATACGCCGTTCGGGAAAACTCGTCCCTTCTACAGCAATATAAATGCTGCCACCTGCCAAAAGATGTTCATCGCAACGGCGAAAAGCCTCCTCATTCCGCAAAGGTTGCCCACCGGGTACATCGTTCAGACGTTGAATAGGGATGCAATACAACGTAGAAAGGATAGCATTGCCAATAGGATTCTTGAAAAGACTATAATTTGCCAACAGAAAGCACTGCTCGCGCATCCTATACAATGCCATCAGTGGATCCATTAAGGTATTTGGATGATTGGAAATAACGAGCATTGGACCTTGCGCTTTCAACCGTTCTGGATTGATAAAGACAATTCTTCGGAAGTACAAAGCATAACTCACCCAAACAAGACCTTGAATAAAACGATATATTAATTTTAGAATTGGATTCACGTTTTAGTAGATTAATGTAGCGTGGAACTCCAGTTCCGCGCTACTATATTTTAAAATCTAAAAGCATTTTTTTAATATCATTGTTAAAAACCTCTTTTTCATTAAAATGAAAATTCACTTCAATCGGGATGGCATATATAATCAATTGATTTTCAATAAGATAGTCTTTATGAAGCTCCAGGCGAGTGGCATCTTTTTCAGTGGTGATGATTATTTTTTTAAGGGCGGGCATATCATCGAAAAGGCGTTTAAATTGAGCAACATCGTAATTTGAAAATACGCGATGGTCTTCAAATTCCATTGTCTGCACGGATTTCACTTTTGATGAAAGATATTGAACTAAATAATCCGCTTTGGCGATGGCGCATACAAGTAGCACCATCGTGTCCATGTCTAAATCTACGAATTGAGGGCTTAACATCTCCAATACTGAGGGGGTATTAAAAATAGCGTAAGGCCTGCCATAATCGTAATAACTGAAATAAATGCGCTGATACGGATAAGGATTAATTTCATTTATAAAACGTTGTTTATCAATATTTTCTAAATGAAACGGGCATTTTGTAATAATGATAATATCAGCGCGGCGATAGCTATTGCGCCAATCGCGCAAGCGACCTGCGGGCAAGAGATAATCGCGCGTAAACGGCTCATTGAATTCGGTGAGCAATATATTGAGATAGGGGCGCACTGCCAAATGCTGAAAGGCATCATCGAGCAAAATGACTTGAATATCTGGATTTCGATAGAGCATTTGAGGGATAGCGTAGGCGCGTTTTTCCCCTACAGCCACAGGTACTGAGGGGTATTTGCGTTTGAATTGAAGCGGCTCATCGCCCACCTCGGTTACGTTATTTTCAGGCTCTACCATTCGAAAGCCCTCAGTCTTTCGTTTATAACCTCGACTTAAAACCGAGATATTAATATAAGGCTGAAGCAAACGAATCAGGTACTCGATATGGGGAGTTTTGCCTGAGCCACCTACGCTCAAATTGCCGACACAAATAGTAGGAATATCAAAGCGAGAAGACCTCATCAAATTGCTCCGATAGAGAAAGCCGCGCAGTGAAATCACTATGCCATACACTAATGCAAAGGGCGACAATAAAGTTTTTGAAAAAAAGTTTGAAAAAAAGTTTGAAAAAAATTGAATCATGACGGAACAAATCTAAGGCTTTTTCGTTGGTAAATTAAGCATGTTTCTTGATTTTTATTTTAAGTAATTTTATATCAGTGTTTTAAGCATATTTTTTATTTCAATAAAAAGAATATTTTTAGGTTTCAAGCAATAATACGTTTAATAAAGGATTTTTAGCAAAAGAATAAAAATAATAGAAAGTATAACAATTTAATTTCAGAATTTTATATTATTCTAAAAAAGTTTATATGTGTTTTCTGCTGAAAAATTATATTTTTAAATAATTTATTTACTAAAAAGTATTGACTTATATCGATTTTATTCGTACTTTTGCAGTCCATTCTATCGGAGAAATTCCAATTTTTGAGATTACACTAAATTAGGAAAAGTATTAAAATACTTTTTCAATTAACTATGAGAAAGCCTTGTGGCGGCTGCACGTTGTAAAATACCCTTACGAGTGTCATTGATTAAGTTATTTAGTCGAATGACACCATTGAAAACAATTCTATTAGCCATAACGCTTTTTTTTGCACACAATGTGTTTTTTTTAAAACGAAACTTAACGAGGCAAGAGTTTTCGCAAGATTACCTGAATAATTCATTTATTCAGTATCAGATTTTTTCGCCTTGGATTTTTAGGAGATTCTATTTCTCAAAATGCATTAAAAAATAGCAACCATGTATCAGTTCAAAGCAGTTATGAAAGGTAGTTTAGAATTCGGCAACCGAAAAAGCTACGATATGATGATGACCCATTTCCAGAAACGGTTGGAGTCATACTATAAAAATGACATCCTGTTAAAAGATTCAGCTTTTTTTCAAGAGGAAACGTTGAGTATTACTGTGCCACGTCAGCAAGTGGCATGTTCTGAAAAGACATGGAAAAATACCGCGTTTTTGCTTCGTGAACTGAGGGGGTTCGCTGTTGCAGGAGAATTCCATATTTGGGTAACTGATGAAAAAAATGCTTTGTGCGGTGAAGAAATGATTGTACCTCAAGGCGATAAAGTCGCTACTACCGATTATTTACGCGGTGTAGAAATGTTGAAAAAAGGTGGCAGAGAGGACGAAGCCATCGAACTTTTCAACAAAGCTATTGAGAAATATGACCGTTATTCACAGGCTTATGAGCGTCGGGGTATGGCTTATTTCCGTACAGGTAGAAATGAAGATGCTATTATTGACTTTTCCAAAAGTATCGCATTAAGTAAAAATGCTCCAGCATTCTTAGGCAGAGGTCGTGTAAAAATGGAGATGAATGATTTGGATGGCGCATTGGAAGACTTCCAAAACGCAATTGATAATGCTGTGCCTTATCAGCCCGTTTTTTGGACGGCTCGACGCATCAAAGGCGAATGCCATATGAAATTGAATGATTATGAAAAAGCGATTTTTGAATTAAAATTGGTTACAAAGCGTCCTTTCAAGGAAACTGACCCTAATTTCAATTATCGCAAACAAGCATGGCAATCTTTTGGTCAAGCACTTTTAAATAAGGGTGTAGCAGTTGAAGCGGCGGCGGCTTTTAGAGAAGCCCTTTCAATTGAGAATTGTGCAGTTGTAGAAAACTTACTCAACAGCGTCAATAATATGCTTGTTGTGAGCAAACCAAAACCCGCAAAGTCCTCTCCGATGAGCGTTTCAATGAATTAATTATTTAAATTTAAAAAGTTAAGATTTTTATCAATAAAATATAAAATTACCTAAATGGCATTTCACTCCGAAATGCCATTTTTTTTTATTTTAATATAAATCAACAAATGTTTTTATTGACAAAAAAATTTCCTTTAACTTTAAGTGAATTTTTAACACAAGCATTATGGGAAATACATGGCTCAATACTATTATGCGGTATGTACTGCATAAACGGATGCGGCGAATTCGCTATTTTTCAGCACACCCTCATGATGTGCAATCTGCTATGTTAAGTCATTTTATCAATACTGCTCGATATACTGAGTGGGGTCGAATACACGATTTTAAAAATATTAAAAACGCTCGCCAGTTCAGTCAAAACATTCCTATCCAAGATTACGAAACCTTGAAGCCATTTATCAATCGTATGATGCATGGTGAACGGGACGTTTTGTGGACAGGGGCTGTAAAATGGTATTCTAAATCAAGCGGAACAACAAACGATAAAAGTAAATTTATACCAGTTACCATCCAAAACCTGAAAACCTGTCATCTTAAGGGTGGGTGGGATTCATCTGCTTTGATTTATAATGCTCGACCTGATACGCAAGGTTTTGCAGGTAAAATGCTTGTAATGGGTGGTAGTTACGAATCCTTCGATCCTTATCCTCAAACTCGTTTCGGAGATGTTTCTGCTATTATGATTGAACATCTCCCCTCAGTAGGCAGCTATATTTATGCACCAAGTGTTGATATTGCAACAATGCCTAACTCTGAACAAAAGATTGAACTCATGGCAAACGCTCTGATAAAAGAAGATATGCGGAGCATTGGAGGCGTACCCACTTGGACAGTTGTGCTGCTGAGAAGAATTTTAGAAATTACGGGTAAAAATAATATCATAGACGTATGGCCCAACCTACAAGTATATATTCACGGCGGTGTTAGTTTTGAACCATATAGAGAAACATTTAAGCAACTTATTCAAAAAGAAGACTTTACATATTGGGAAATATATAATGCTTCCGAAGGCTTCTTTGCTACACAATGTCAATACGGAGCGGATGACATGCTGCTATTGCTCAACAACGGTATTTATTATGAGTTCCTGCCTGAAAGTGAATGGTATTCTTCTAACCCAATTGTCATACCTCTCAGTGAAGTTGAAATGGGTAAACACTATGCACCAGTTATTACTACCAATGCGGGTTTATGGCGATATGTGCCTGGCGATACAGTCCTTTTCACTTCTACGAATCCATACAAAATCAAGGTATCTGGACGCACTAAACAGTTTGTCAATGCCTTTGGTGAAGAGGTCATGGTTGCCAATACTGATAAGGCTTTAGCTGATACTTGCGCTACTTTTGGCGCAGCAGTGAGTGACTACACTGTAGCACCGATATATTTTGATGGTAAAAATAAGGGAGGACATGAATGGGTCATAGAATTTGAGCGCGAACCGCCCGATATGGAAGCTTTTAACAATATCCTTGACTCAAATCTCCAAAAAATCAACTCCGATTATGAAGCCAAACGTTTTAAAAATATGGCGATGGATCGGTTAAGGTTGCGTCATGTGCCGCGCGGTACTTTCAATGGTTGGATGAAAGCCAAAGGTAAGTTTGGTGGACAAAATAAAGTGCCTCGCCTTGCTAATCATCGGCAATATGTTGAAGAAATCCTTCATTTTATGGGAAAAAGAATTTAAATTTAATAATCTCTCTATCCCCCTCAGTATTTGCCATAAAAAAAGTCCTTGCGGGAGACAGCAAGGACTTAACCATATTCAGAACATGAAGGATTGAGAGATATTATAAGTTTGAAATTTTCTTTTTGATATCGTCCAGACTGAATGCTTTCGGTTGCAAACGAATGTTATTTGAAGCAGTAATAGTGGCATCTTGAACATCCATGTATGAATGCCCATTGATGTTTGATATAGAAATCACTGTTACCTGCTTTCCAATTGGAATGCCTTTGTAACTCTGTGGGATGCAGAACTGTTTAGTGACGGGTGCACCCTCTAATTTGACAACAGATAAAATATCTTTGAAGGCAATATATACACTCGTATTGCGATTGGTGAATGAATCTGGCATGGCTACACAGAATTTATTGGTCAGATTCGGCTCATCATTGAATCTATCACAATTAATCCAACCGAAGCGATCTAATAATAATTGAAACCCTTTTTTCTCTTGAGAAGAGTCAGCCCAAGTAGTCACTACATCTCTACTTGTGCTTACCAGCGTCCAATCAAATTGCAATCTATTCAAATTTTTACCCTCAAAAAGAAGCATAGACCCCTCAGTATTGCGTATTTTATAACGTATTTTTATTGTTTTATTTTGACCGACTTTGACTTCAACACCATTTTGTTTAGCTGATAAAAACACAACGCCGCCAGAAATCAGCAGCTTTCCGCCTGAAATTGTGGGTTTATCATGAGCAATTAATTCACCTCTTGTTCTCAATATCTGTATTTCTATTTCCAATTTACCCTTTAAAGCCTGATTACTTTTGGAAACACAGGGACTTGAAGGAAACTCTAAAGAAACATCGTCAGGTAATTCAATTTTTCCACCTTGTTCCGCAGAAATACTATCTTTTATAATCGGTTTATTGAGTTCGTTGATAAGTTTTTCTATATTTAAAAGTTGTGTTGGAACACCTACAACAGGTGCTTGCAAATCCGATTCATTCTCCCAAATAGTATCTGCTTTTGCAGTCGTCTGGATAACAGTTGTGCCTGTAGGAATGAACTCCTCCTTGTCCTTTTGACACGCATCGCTGAACAATAGGATAGATAAGCAAAATATGTAAAAAAAGATTTTTTTCATTTTAATGTAAAGTTAAATTCATGTCATAAAGTATTCAAAATGAATGAGTTAATAAAAATAAGCACTCATTAAAAAATCTCTAACTAATAAGCTACAGTTAATAAGAAGATGACTTGAATACTAAATTCGCTGCTTCAATGGTATTTTTTTCTAAAAAAAATTCTAATCTGCATTTTTTAAAACGATCAAAGCCTATATCTCAAACCAATATTCAAACCAGCATTTGAATAACTTTGACGAAGTCCATAATCTGATTTTGTAATGGGTTTCAAATAGTATCTAAATTGAGGCTCTATCATGAGTTGCCATCTATAATTCAGCCGATAATAAGCAGCCACGCTACCCACAAGGCTGGTACCGACAGAAGTTTGGTAAATCGTATTATCTTTTGAAATAACTAAAGGTTGCAAATCTTGACCTAAAACGGTTGCTTTCCGTCCAGATTTAATATTAAAATTTACACCACCGTTCAAGCCAATAGTAAGGTTTTCAGTCAACCCAAATTCATATCCGCCTTGAATAGTAAAGTCTAAAGAGCGATAATGGTTGTAACGTGTTTTACGGAAAATACCATTCGTAATTTCGACTTGAACGGTATCAAGTTGTCCCGTATTAGGGTTTTTATCAATGACATATCTGATATTACCAATTCCAAAGCTATCCTTTTGAAATTTTTCATTCGTTTGAGCATAAACGATACCCCCCCTCAGTAAAAAGCCGTTTCCAAACACTGCCGTAGCCCGCGCACCTGCACTGAATGCATATTGCGATGTTTCAATCGTATCGCGTGAATTCCGATATTCAGTATATTCGATAGAATTAGCTTTCAAACTACGGAAAGCATATTCAGGCGCCCCATAAGCGTCAATGTACCACGTACGTCTGCCGCCGCTTTTGCTGCCGAATGTAGGGCAGCCATCGGGTCCCGGGCAAGGCAAGGCTTTGACAATATCTTCATGTGAAGCAGATGTCAAAGCAATGCCCATAGGGGAAGCAATGTTCAAGGGATTGAGTAATTCGCTATTTCTTGAAATCGGCATTTCCTTTCCTGACGACAATTGTTGTGAGTTATCATCAGTGTGAGATGGAGCAATACTCGAAATAGAGGGATTAAAAGTCGGGTGCAGTAAGTTCGATGTGATTTTCGTTGAATTGGAAGCCAGTATGTCCGTTTTATTGGCTAATGATGTTGCAATATTTTTATTAATGCCTTTTCGAGGTGTTAATATTTCATAAGTTTTTGTCTTTCCGTCAATATTTTTTTGATTTATATTATCGGATTCTTTATTTATATTATTGGCAGATGTTACTCCTTCTTGCCGCGCACTACTCGCTGTGACAACTTCTTCATTTATCATTTCAGGCGTATTTGTTACCCCCTCAGTATTTTTGTTATTTGAAACAATGTTTTTAGAATTTTCACTATAAGGCGTATTAAAACCTCGATTTTCTGAAATTTTATAACCAATTAATAACAAAGCAATAATTAATGCTACCATTGCTAATCTAAACCGTCCTATTTGCCACCATGCCACCACAGGGCGTCTGCTCTCACGGGTGCTCATAATGCGCTCAAACATACCTGAAGGCACGCTTGATTCATGATCAACAAGTTTATGTTTAATAATATCTTCTGATGAAGGCTCTTTGAATGCCCGCTCAATCATGATACGATCGAATAAATCAGAAGGCACACCTGATTCATGTTCAGCGAGTTTTTGCTTCACTACTTCATCTACCGACGGCTCACTTATGCCCCGCGTATGCATAATCCGCTCGAACATATCGCCTGATACTTCCGACTCGTATTCGCTGAGCCGTTGCTTCAATATATCGTCATAAGGTAATTTTTCTTTCATATTATTATCCTTTGAGCAGTCGTTATTCTGTTTTGTAAGGCATTTCGAGCTTTCACTAATTGCGACCTTGAGGTACTTTCTTCTATCCCGAGCGTTTCGCCTATTTCTTTATGGCTGTAACCTTCAATGACATATAAGTTAAAAACAACTCTGTAACCATCGGGCAATTGACTGATAAGCCCAAGCAATTCATCTTCGGTCATTTTGGAAAATACTGAGGGGTCCTCGCTCGATTCAATCACGTTCTCCATGCCGATACCCTCTTTCTGAAAGCTATGACGGCTCGCATTTTTCAAAGCCGTATTGACCACAATACGCCGAATCCACCCTTCAAAAGAGCCTTTGCTCTCGAATCGGTGGATGTTATCGAAGACTTTTATGAAGGCATCTTGCAAGATGTCTTCCGCTTCCATTCGATGCCGTGTATAGCGCAAGCACACGGTCATCATCTTTCCCGCGTAGCGGTTAAAGATTTCTCGTTGGCAGACGCGGTCTTCTCGTAGGCAGCCTTGTATGATGTCGTATTCCGTCAAGTTCTGTAATGTTTTATGCTATTCCTAAATATGGTTTTTGAGTAAAAGACATAAAATTACAATATTCCCTTCCAATACGAAGAGACTTTAACATTTTAAAACGTTGCCTGTGTGTATAAGTTTCTCAAAAAAATAAAGCCTACCACAAATACTGAAGGGTAGGCTTTTTAAAAAATAATTTAAAGTTGACTTAAGTTATTCTGTTTTTAAAACAATTTATTATATTTCAACAAAAGAGTATTGCGAATAAATATATCCCGCCCTTTGTTATTGACATCGCCGCCCTTGAAAACGAGGATATTGTGGTCATAAAACCAATCGGATTTGAAATTCACGGATATATTTTTAAAAACCATAAAATCCAATGAATTATACCATTCAACGGCAATGTTCTGTGGCTCACGTACATAATTGGAATATAAATCGAGCGTAGAACCAAATACTAATTTACCATCAAAAAACTTATTGATGTAATCGGCGCGGAGTTCTGAACCAAATTGCAAGTCTGTTTTTTGAAATTTACCATCTTTCAAAGGAATAAAAGTGGCTCTTTTAGCAACACTATCATTGGCAACAATAATAAGGCGAAGAGCAATGGGTGAATAAAGCACTTTAAAATGCTCGTTGGCTTTGTAAATCACGCCCGGTGCAAATTTGAAAATAGCTGGGGCAAATAATTTGGCATTCAAAGGTTGTTTTTTACCTGCAATAGCATCTGTTTTCAAGTAATTAGCTCCATAAGTCGGTAAAAATTGTGTCTGAAAGTCTGCTAAACCAGCTACGTACCATTTACTACTGTCTGAAATTTGGTAACCCCATTGTGAAGTAGCTTGAAGCACATCGGTAGATTTAGTAAATGCATCGCCGCCTACTTTGACAACGCCCAATTGCAGACCAAACTTATTGTCCCAAAGAACTTTCCCTTGTTTCAAATTAGCCGTGTAATTCAATAAACCACCGAACCCAACGCGATTGTCGCCGGCGCCTACACGAGGGTTGATAAGATTAAGAAGTGAAAAATCAAGACCGATGCCACCAATTTTTGTCCAGCCGTCGGCTGCATCTTTTTTGTCCATTTCCTTGACGGCGTCTTTAGCATCAAGAACTTTTTGAGCGGACATAGTGAGGGAGATTGAACTGATAACAGTCAACATAATTAATTTGCGTAGCATAAAAATGTAGTTTTATAGTGAACAAAATTGAAGAAAAATATTGATAGCTTTAAAAACGTTTTAAATAATCAATATTCGTAAATCATTCATCTTCCGGTAGTTTCAAAAAATCGCTGGGAAGTATTTGCACCTCTTCTTTCATCAATTTACTGAGGGGTACGATGACGAGGCGTTCGCTGGTTTGCATTTTCACACAGGAGTTATCTAAGTAAACTATTTTACCAATGGTGTCGCCCACTTTGATGGTGTCGCCAATATTGAAATGCCGACGGCTATAAAATGACGCTAAAAAATTAGACATCATATCCCGCGAAGCCAATCCATAGCCCAAGGCAAAAGCTGCAACGCCGCCGCCAAGAATGATGCTTATATTATTTTTTACAAAATCCGTATCTATTTTCGCTTGCGATAATGCACTAATCATCGCCGTTAGGAAAACGAAATAGAAAATGAAATTGGATATAAGATTAGGCGAAGGAATACCCACCGATTTGCAGGCTGAATAAATCACTCCTTTCAAGATATTCGCCAGAAGCAAACCTATAATCATTACAGCCATTGCTGTAATCAAATTCGGAACATAGTTTATCAAATCAGCTATCAGCTGCGATAAAGCAGGCATCCCGAGTATATCCGTAGCAGCCGTCAAAAAAATAAGCA
>JAYTON010000575.1:0-5864 GCA_043747725.1 Saprospiraceae bacterium | reverse complement strand
CCAAACCTGCTAAAAGCAGGACAAACCAAGGCAACACCCGACTTAAAAGCGACTTTTCAGCCACCATTGTATGGGCTTCCGAAGCTATTTTCTCTGCCTGAGCAGTACTCACTACTGAGGGGGTGTCCAATCTAAGATTTGATAGACCCAAGACACTGCTCAGACCTGCCGGCAAAGTATTTTTAATCAAATTGGTTTGATCACTCAAAAGGCTCATCAAACCAGTTGGACTCGCATGTTCTCCTGATATTTGTTTACCAATTGCTCCCATCACAACGGGTGCTATCATGCTCATCAAGCCCGATGCAGAGCCTGTTTTGATACCAGCATACGAGGCTATCCAATCAACGATACCACTGGTTTTATTGCCGAAAAGGTTTTTGACAATGCCATCTCCTGCTGCCATCAAGCCCTGAGTAGCCGAACCGCCATTCAGTAAATTGCTAAGAGAATTGAAAATGCTGCCGTCATGACCATCCGTAACAAGGGTGTTCATGAGGGTGGTTGCACTGCTAATACTCGTGGATTGATTGACAACACCGCCCAAAACGGAAGGCAAAATGGCGTTGAGTGCTTTTTGCAATGCGCTCGTGTCTTCTCCCAGAAAAGCTGCGGCTTTTTGAAGAATATCGCCACTTATTTGTTTTTTGACTATCTCTAAAAGATTGATTTCCATATAATTAGATATTTTTATTAAAATTTTCAAGGCAAATATAGTGAACGTTCGGGAAACTTTTAAAAGTTTCCCGAACGTTAAGTAGTGTAGCAAAAAATGACCCCCTCAGTATTTGACTACTGAGGGGGTTGCTTTGAGCTTAAAAATCGGTTGAAATGAGTCTTTAAAGAAGTAGCATAAATTTCGTTTGTTATAAACGTTTATGACCGTTTTTTATTACATTTTAAATCTGAAAAATTAGGCAGCCTTTATACATTCTAAATTTTGTTCAGAAGTTTTATCCTGATTAATTTTAGGCAATATAAAATGAAAAGTGGTGCCGACCCCCTCAGTACTTTCGAGCCAAATTTGTCCACCTGCGTTTTTGACAATTTTTTTGACGGTGGCTAATCCAATACCACTGCCTTCATATTCGCTTTTAGAATGTAGCCTTTCAAAAATATTAAAAACCTTTTCTTTATATTCTTCTTTTATGCCGATGCCATTGTCTTTAAAGCTGAATTGGTAAAAATCATCCACTTCTTTTGAAGAAATAAAAATTTCAGCTTGCACATTTTTACGCCTGAATTTGATAGAATTGATGATCAAATTTTGAAATAATTGAACCATTTCAGAATTAGAAGCCATTGTGAGGGGTAATGGCTCTGATATAATCGAGGCTTTCGTCTCTTTCAAAGTTGCCATGATATTATGAATGACTAAGTACAAAATATTGTTCAAATCAATCACTTTCACCCCTCCATCTTTTTTACCTAAGCGAGAATATTGCAACAAATCTTCAAGCAAATTTTGCATCCGCCTAACGCCATCCGTGATATAGAACATGAACTCGGTCGTGGATTCATCGAGTTTGCCAATAAGTTTCCTTTGCGTCAATTGAGTGTACATGCCTATCATGCGGAGCGGTTCTTTGAGGTCGTGTGAGGCAGCATAAGCGAAATTTTCAAGCTCCACATTGGAATAAGTCAGTCTTTCTTCAATGGCTTCAAGATCTCGATTTTTCTTTAAAATTTCTTCTTTTTGCGCTTCAAACAATTCTTTTTGCTTTTTAAGTTCAAGTTTTTGCTCTTCTAACAACTGTTTTTGATCATTAAGCAAGTTGGTTTGAATTTCAAGTTGCAATTTTTGTTCGCGGAGCATCTCTACTATTAAATCTAAGCCCTGTTCAAAAATCATTACTATTCCATAAATAGCCATTGCAAAGAACAAATAGCTCATAAAAAGGGGCGTTTTCCCCGCAGTATGCACTACTTCAACCTGTGAAATATCAGTATTGACATAACAAAAAAATGAAAAAACAGATATGACAATGAGCCAAATAAAGCTGGATATTTTATTAGCAAATAGAAGGGCAATCAGCGGGGCTACTATCAACCAATGAAGGTTGTCGGAATATATACCGCCGGTGGATGGAATAGAGGGTGCTAAGATACTAAAATATATACCGACATAAATATTGCTAAACAGAATAAGATTTCCCTTTTTCCTAAATACCCAAATAAAAACCAATAAAAGCACCAATCCTAACTGCACGTTAGGCATATTTTCAATCATGCCAGCCATGTTGCACAACACTAAAAGATAGGCAAGGAGGTAGAGAAACCAAAATAAAAATACAAAAGCCTTAGCTTTCCGATAAAGATAAGGGTCGTTTTTTAAATTTTCAGGTATGAAATAATCAATAAACCTGTATAAATAAATAGTCATTATGGTTTTTTTAAGTATGTACTGGTTATTTCTTTAAAGAATATCTTAAAATAAATGTCAATACTTTAACTCCAAATTTGATACCAAAGACCTTAAAATATTCAGTGAAAAGATAATAGTGAATAGTGAAAACTGAATTTTCAATATTCACTATTATCTTTTCACTGAAGAAGTAGTCCGTCTTCCATCGTAAGGCAACGGTCACTCATTTGAGCCAATTCCTCGTTATGAGTAACGATAACGAAGGTTTGTTTAAAATCATCTCTGAGTTTGAATATCAAATTGTGCAAATCTTTGGAAGAGGCTGAATCCAAATTGCCGGAAGGCTCATCTGCAAAAACAACTGCTGGGTTCATCATTAGAGCGCGAGCTACCGCCACGCGTTGTTGTTCGCCGCCGGAAAGCTCTGTCGGTTTATGTGAAATTCTATATGTAAGTCCCAGATAATCAAGGAGTTCTGAAGCACGCTTTCGAGCAGACCCCTCAGTATCACCATTGATAAGGGCGGGCATGGTCACATTTTCTAATGCCGTAAACTCAGGCAGCAAGTGATGGAATTGAAAAATAAATCCGATGTTTTTATTTCTAAAAGCCGCCATAGCCGCTTTACTCAATTGAGAAATATTTTCATTGTTGATAAATACTTGACCGCTATCTGCCGAATCGAGTGTGCCTAATATGTGCAGGAGCGTACTCTTCCCTGCACCCGATTTACCAATTATTGATACGATTTCTCCTTTTTCAATATGAATATCGACCCCCCTCAGTACTTTGAGCGCGCCGTAGTTTTTCTCTATATTTTTAGCTATTATCATTTTAGTTATTGAGTTATACTAAAAAGTTTTCTTCATCTAAAACACGTCCATTTTGACATCTTATAATACGCGCAGGAAAATGCTGCAAGATGCGATAGTCATGCGTAGCAAAAAGGACTGCTGTATTATTGTTGATTGATAAATGGCGCAATAGACTTAAAATATCATCGCTTGTTTCGGGGTCGAGGTTGCCCGTCGGTTCGTCCGCAATGATGAGCACGGGATGATTGAGTAAGGCGCGGGCTATCACAACGCGTTGTTGCTCGCCACCACTCAGTTGATTGGGCATTTTGCTATTAAAATTGGGCAAACCCACTGATAAAAGCACGGCATTCGCTCGCTCTATCATCTCAGAACGGTTTGTCCAACCCGTTGCTTTCAAAACAAAAAGCAAGTTTTGCTCTACATTTCTATCGGATAAAAGATTGAAATCTTGGAAAACAATGCCTATTTTTCTTCTCAAAAGTGGAATGGTTCGGCGGTTGAGTTTTTTCAAATCATAGCCACAAACAGATGCTTCGCCTTCGCGCAACGCCAACGCCCCATATAACGTCTTTAATAATGACGACTTGCCGCTACCCGTTTTGCCAATAAGATAAGAGAACTCACCTTCAGAAATCGTCATGTTTATCTCGCTCAATATCAATGATTTAGATTGATAAACCGAAGCATTTTTAAGTTGTAGTACAATATTCCCTTGCATCTGATGTTATTTAAATAAAGGTCAAATTTAGAATTGTTTATTATGAAAAAAAATTTAAACACAATCTAAATTATGAATTAGTGAATTGTATGACTTATATCAGTTAAATTCTCTCTAAATAAGTGTAATTTTGCAGCGCAAAGGCTCTGATACTGTCATGCTTATAGCTTGATGAAGCCAAAGGCATCAAGGGGATATTGACTTCTCTTTTGTTGAACCTATTTTAATAATTTTAAAACATACATAAAATGAAACCTATTCATATTGTCGCGCTCGTTATTATAGCCGTTGGCATTGCAGCCTTGACAATGCAAGCTAAAGATGTGGCTACATACGCTAACTTTTCTGATGCTCAAAGTTCAGGTGAAAAGGTAAAAATAGCTGGTAAATTATCGAAAAATAAACCGATGATTTATGACCCTGTCAAAGACCCCAACCAATTCAGTTTTTACCTCACTGACCTAAAAGGACAGGAAGTATTCGTTCACCTTATGAAGCCGAAACCTCAAGATTTTGAGCTATCGGAGCAAGTCGTTGTGACGGGTGAAATGAAAGGCGCGGAGTTTGTCGCTAATGAGGTGTTGATGAAATGTCCTTCAAAATACAAGGACGAAGAGATTTATATGAAAAAAAATAAGTCGTAAAAAATACATAGATGCCTGATATTCAATACATTGGAGAAAATTTATTGCCGCGTCAAGTAGGTCATTTGGCGGTCATTTTGAGTTTTGTGGCGGCACTTTTAGCAGCCATTTCCTATTATTTTTCTACAAAAAATAGAAACAATCCTGCCTCAACGGAGTCTTGGCGCAGCATTGGGCGATGGAGTTTTGGCGTGCATGGCGTGGCGGTGATGAGCGTGATTGCCATGATTTTTTATGTCATGATCAATAAACGCTACGAATATTTTTACGCCCATTCGCACGTGGATGACAATCTCGAATTTCGTTACATCTTCGCCGCCTTTTGGGAAGGGCAAGAAGGCAGTTTTTTATTGTGGATGTTTTGGCATGTGGGGCTTGGCGCGTGGATTATACTGAGGGGTCGGGATAAAGACGCTTGGGAATCGCCTGTTTTATCGACACTGGCTTCGGTTCAAGTGTTTTTATCTTCTATGATATTGGGTTTGCATTTCGGTTGGGGTGAAAATATTATCAAATGGGGCAGCAATCCTATTCTTTTACTGAGGGAGGCGAACGATGCGCCCATATTTGCACAAGCCGATTATCTTGAAAAAATACGCGGTTCGGCTAAAGGATTGAACGCTTTGCTTCAAAATTATTGGATGACCATTCACCCGCCGACACTTTTCCTCGGCTTTGCATCTACGACCATTCCGTTTTGCTTTGCTGTAGCTGGGCTTTGGACGAAGCGTTATACTGAGTGGTTGCGCCCTGCCTTGCCGTATGCTTTATTTTCAGCGGCGATACTCGGCACGGGGGTGATGATGGGTGGCATGTGGGCATATGAGGCATTGAGTTTTAATGGTTATTGGGCTTGGGATCCGGTTGAAAATATGTCGCTGGTGCCTTGGCTGGTGTTGGTGGCAGGTATTCATACGCATTTGATAGCGCGGACAACGGGTCACTCACTACGCGCGACAGCTATTTTTTACATGCTCACTTTTTTATTGGTTTTATATTCCACGTTCCTCACGCGAAGCGGCATTCTGGGCGATACATCGGCTCATGCTTTTACGGAGATGGGTTTGGAGTGGCAGTTGGTTTTGTTTCAAATGTTTTATGTGGTTTTATGTGGCTATATGCTTTTTAAACATTATACCAAAATGCCGAATCCTGTCAAAGAGGAATCGGTTTCGAGTAAGGAGTTTTGGATGTTTATTGGTTCATTGGTTTTTATTTTATCGGTGGTATTTATTTCATTCACGACTTCGATTCCTGTATATAATAAGGTGTTGGGTTATCTATCGAATATTTTTCATTTCACCCCACCGCGTTTGACC
>JAYTON010000574.1:0-2693 GCA_043747725.1 Saprospiraceae bacterium | reverse complement strand
TATCTAATTTTATCTTAAAAATAAACAAAATACTGAGGGGGTGTTTCTGAAACCAAAAGAAAAGTGTAGATTTGCCATTATGACCAAACGCCAAATTCTATCATTTTTTATCCTGATTGTTATTTTTTACAATACAATTGGGTTTATTGCTACCTTCAATGGTTTGCGATATAATTGGCAATGTCAAATTCAACATGAGTTAGCTTCAACACCTAATAATGCTTTTCTCACAGTTTTCCATTTTCATCAATCTGAATTCCCAAACAATACTAACGAATTTGAACACAATGGACGCTGGTTTGATGTTGTCAAAACGGAAAGGGTAGGCGATTCGTTGACTGTTTATGCATTCGATGATGCGAATGAAACGAGTTTAGTCGCCGAATTTCAATCGCTTTTGATTGAATACACTACCCAAGATTCAGATTTTTTTAACAAAACTAAGCAGCTTTTTAAAAACCTGATTAATGAGTTTCTGTTTGACAATATGACTGAATTAGGTATCCCCTCAGTAAAAATAGCTTTTTTACCTCTTTATTCTCATATAGAATCACCCATAAATTGTCCTTTCTTATTCATCGAATCGCCGCCGCCCAAATCCTAATTTCCCTTTTTATTGTGTTCTTCTTTTTAAAGACTGTTAGTGATTCATCATCACCCAATAGTTCTATTTATTTCATTTGCTTAAATTGTAAAGAGGCATGAACAAATCCCTGATTGTTGGATTGTCCCTCAGCCTATGGTGTTTGAATGTAACAGCTCAAATGGATTCGACGGCGCATGTTTTGCAAGAAATCACCATTTCAGGCATTCGAGAATCGCCTGTGAAGGAAACTTCTCTGAATATATCGTCTGTGAGCGTGGATAAAATGCGCGAGAACGGTTCGTTCAATGTGGCGGATGCTTTGGCTAAATTACCGGGTGTGAGTCAGATGAATACGGGCGTGGGTATATCGAAGCCTGTGATTCGGGGCATGTATGGCAGTCGTGTTCAAGCGGTGTTATCGGGTTTGCGTTTTGACAATCAACAATGGCAGGATGAGCACGGCTTGGGTTTGAGCGACGTCGGGATTGACCGCATCGAAATCATCAAAGGACCGGCGGCTTTGCTTTATGGTTCAGAGGCAGTCGGCGGTATTTTGAATATTTTAGAAGAGAAACCAGCGATTGCGAATACGCACGAAAGAGATTTGAATACCCGTTTTTTCTCCAACACTTATGGACTGTATATTGATTATGGGTTTAAAAAAGCCACCACTGAACGAAATAAATCCTTTCGTTTTGGATTGAATACCAATGCAGATTATACGGATGGCAATAATAAACGGGTCTTGAATTCCCGTTTTGGTGGTTTATATGCTAAAGGGGGTTGGGGAAAGAATAGGACTCAATGGATTTCACAAAATCATTTTAGTTCCTCTTTTGATACTTTCGGTTTTATCACCGATGATAATCAGACTGCTAAAACACCCGATGGGCGACAAAGTAGAAGTATGGATGGACCGCATCACTTGGTTTTTCTGAATATTTTAGGGAGTCAAAATACGTTGTCACTTAAAAGCTCAACCTTAAAACTCAATGCAGGATTTCAATCTAATCTGAGACTTGAAGATGAAGGCGGTTCAAAAATCAGCTTGAGTATGTTGTTGAGTTCAGCATTGTACAATCTTCAATGGTTGAAAACGGTTGGTAATATCACTTTTATCTTGGGTAATAACAGCATTTTTGAAAACAACCATAATTTCGGCTCGCGCATTATTATTCCCAATGCCAACATGTTTGAAACGGGTTTTGCGGCATTTATGAAGAACAATATCGGTAAAATCATCATTGAAAGCGGTATTGGTACGAGTATTCGCAATATTCATACTGTTCTCACACGCGGCGTGAATACGCCTGAACGAGAGATTCAACCTTTCAATAAATGGCAAAATGCGCTGAATGGCTCGTTTGGCATTGCCTACAATCCTTTGCCTATTTTGAATTTTAAACTCAATGCGTCATCCGGTTTTAGGTCAGGCAATTTAGCTGAATTGAGTTCAAATGGATTGCACGAAGGCACTTTGCGTTGGGAAGTAGGCGATCCAAACATGAAAGTTGAGCAAAATTTTCAAGTAGAAGCATCTATGAATTTGAGCAATTCTTTTGTCGGTTTTGGAGTCAATGTTTTCAATAATGCTTTCAAAAACTATATTTATCTCGCGCCTATGGGAAAAGATTATCTCGGTTTTCAAGTGTTCAATTATCGTCAATATGCCGCTGTACTGAGGGGAGGTGAAGCTACTTTTATGCTCAGCCCAATGCCTCACATACGATACGAATCTGCATTTTCAACAGTTGTTGGGCATTTGTCAGGCGGTCAATATTTACCTTTTATTCCTTCGGATAAATGGCATAATGAAATCCGCTATACAAGCACCCCCTCAGTTGCTTCGTCCCTCGCAATGACATCCAAGCCTAATATGTATTGGCTTTCAGCCAGTATTGACCATTATTTTAAGCAAAACAAAGCTGCTCAATTTGAAACCGCTACCGATGCTTATTATTTAATCAATGCAGGTTTAGGTGGTAATATTATTTTAAAATCAAAGGTAATTAAATGGAGTGTGATGTGTAACAACCTTTTGAATAAAGCCTATTACGACCATTTAAGTCGCTTCAAACCTTATGGCATTTACAATATTGGGCGCAAT
>JAYTON010000573.1:0-4920 GCA_043747725.1 Saprospiraceae bacterium | reverse complement strand
AAACGCACGCTTCCTTGCATGATTTCGCTGTATGACTGCGCATTGAGCCACTTAGTCCGATGTTTCGGCATAATGACGGCAGTTTCTACACCTGCATTGTTCAAATATTTAGGTAAAGCACCGACGACATCGCCTAAACCGCCTGCTTTGGCAGCCGGATAACACTCGGCACTGATGTGTAAAATTTTCATAAGCCTTTTTTCACAAATATACTATTTCTCGTTTATTAACACCATCTACGATATTATTTTTTAAAAACAAGCGTTGTATCTTTTTTTGTTAAAATAAAATAATGTATTAACTTTGATAATCATTTCACATAAAACAAACATTTCCTGTTGACTTATGAAATCTACTCCCTATTTCCCTTGCCAATGTCATATCATTCCTGATATTGTTTTCAAAGAATTAAAGAAAAAAGGCACCGATGTTGAATCCGGCAGCTCAGATAGAATCGATCAAGATTTTAGAGAAAAACGTGCTGAGTTTACGATGGTAGCACAGCTTCTTCCGACAATGAGGGCGTTGCCAGGCAATGCAGACCGTTATGTTTATAACAGCCAAAACACAGGTAAGCAGAAACTTACATTATCTCGAAAAGAAGGCGATGCTGTAAATCAAGATGCTGATGTCAATGCTGTTTATGACAACGGCGGCATTGTGCGAGATTATTATAAAAATCAACTCGGTTTTAATTCTATCGATGGCAATGGCATGGATATGATTTTTAATGTCCATTACATGATTCAATATAATAATGCCTTTTGGGATGGTGAGCAAATGACTTTCGGCGACGGTGATGGAGTCAATTTTTCGGGATTTGCCAAAGCGTTGGATGTATCGGGGCATGAATTGACGCATGGTGTAATTCAATACACCGCCGGATTGGTCTACAAAGGTCAATCAGGTGCTTTGAATGAGCATTTTGCAGATGTTTTCGGTGTGGCTATCGCTCAATGGCATGATAAAAAGACTGCTCAAACTGCCGATTGGATGGTGGGTGCAAGCTGCATGTTGGGTAAATTTAAGGGCAAAGCGATACGCTCTATGAAGTCGCCCGGCGACCCCTCAGTCGTCATCATGGCTCAACCCGACCACATGGATAAAATATATAAAGGCACGAGCGACAACGGCGGCGTGCACATCAATAGTGGCATCCCCAACAAAGCATTTTACTTGGTGGCGATGGATATTGGTACTCAAGAAGCCGCTATTTTATGGTTTGAAGCCTTAAAACTATTGAAAGCGACTGCTAAATTTAAAGATTTGTACAAGGCACTCACCAAAGCTGCTACAGGATTGGTCACTGCTAAAAAAATACCGACTGCTGCAAATGCTTCTATTGACAAGGCTTTTATTGCGGTAGGTATCAATAAAATTGCTCTTAAAAAAAAGTGATAACGACAGTTAAGTACTGATAAAAATAACTTGTTAAAATTAGAAATTGAGTACTTGGATTATCGTTTGCTCCCTAACCCCCAAGGGGGAACGCTTTGGAAGTATTTATTAATTTAGTTCTTATTTTCCAATTATTCATAAGTGTTCCCCCTTGGGGGTTAGGGGGCAAACGATAAATTTTTAGTAAGTTGTTTTTTAAATGCTACTAATAAAACTTTACAAATCATTGATTATCAACTGTTTGACAGTCTAATATCTAAGTGCCTGTTTTCTAATATCTACTTTAAAATGTACTGTAATGAAAATTAAATTAAAAAAAGAAGGCGGATTCATGGGCTTATCGTCCAATGCAGATTTGGATTTGAATAAATTGTCCGATGCCGAGCGCGATATTTTTAGCGATATTATTGCTAATCCGCCTCAGGCTAAAACGGAAGCCGAGACAGACAGCCCCGACCGAGATATGCCCATGCGCGATGCTTTTTCTTATGAAATTAAAATGAAAAAAGGTCCAAAATATGTCACCTTAAAGTTTGACGACAAGTCTATTCCTGAAAAAGTGTATAAAATTTTTCAGAAGTATATTTCAGATACCCCCTCAGTATAAAAAGCATTTTGTGTCCTCTCAGCTTACCAAAGCTACTATGCTCGTTAACCTCTATGATTCCCCGCTTGAAAGCTACACTACAAACAGACCTATCAACCGGTACAACCATCATTTCTGAAAAAGACAGGCTATAGTAAAGTTTAATCGAAATTTTGATTACCTTTCCAAATTGTGTTTCAAGCATAATCTAAAACGATGCAATAATGAATGGAGATAATGGCAAACACAAAACAACTCAGCCGGTTGTTAAATCCGACAACCTTTTCCCCGTAGTGGGCATTGGCGCATCAGCAGGTGGTTTGGATGCTTTTAAAAAACTGCTCAAAGCCATTCCCGAAGATTCAGGGATGGCGTATGTGCTGGTGCAGCATTTAGATCCAAACCATGAAAGTATGTTGCCCGAGTTGCTTCAAAAAGTGACGAAGATCCCTGTTTTAGAAATTACTGATGATATTAAAGTAGAGCCTAATCATATTTATGTTATCCCCAGCAACAAAATGATGGTGGCAACAGATGGTATTTTATTGCTTGCTCCCCGCCCGCCAAAAAATAAAAATGAACGAAATCTGCCCATTGACCTTTTTTTTACTTCGCTGGCAGAGGTGCATCAGGCGCATGCTATCGGGGTAGTTTTATCGGGCACTGCTACAGATGGCACATTAGGTTTGAAAGCCATCAAAGACTATGGAGGCATCACCTTCGCACAAGATGAAGCATCAGCAGCTTATGAAGGTATGCCGCACAGTGCAGCCCAGGCAGGTGTGGTTGATTTTATTCTGCCACCTGAAAAAATACCTGAAAAACTGTTAGAAGTCATGAGGATTACAAAGGGTAATGGCGGTAATGAACAAAACTTTCCATTACCAGATGAAGACGTGTTTAAAAATATGCTTTCCTTGTTGCGGATTCGTAAGGGAACTGATTTTACTTATTACAAACAGACTACCATCCGCAGACGGATATTGCGTAGAATGGCGCTTAACAAAAATGAAGAACCAGCCGAGTATCTTAAATATCTGAGAGAAAATAAAGCGGAGCAAGATGTTTTATACCAAGATTTGTTGATTCCGGTAACTTCTTTTTTCAGAGACCCTAAAAGTTTCGATAATTTATGTGAAACGGTTTTTCCGCTCATTGTCAAAAATAAAACAGCCGGTGAACCTATCCGGGTATGGGTGGTGGGTTGTAGCACAGGCGAAGAGGCATACTCAGTTGCCATGTGTTTGAAAGAATTTTTAGGGGAAAATCAAGCAAAAGTTCAAATTTTTGCTACGGATATAAGCGATCCGGCTATTGCAAAAGCGCGAATGGGTATTTATTTAAAAAACGATGTGGATGCCGTATCCCCCCAACGTCTCAATGAGTTTTTTACAAAAACCAATGGCAGTTATCAGGTGAATAAAAATGTACGCGATATGTGTGTATTTGCCATTCACAATTTTTTGAAAGACCCGCCTTTCGGCAAGATGGATTTTATCAGTTGCCGCAATGTATTGATATATATGGAGCCTTATTTACAAAAAAAGGCGCTCACTACTTTCCATTATTCTTTGAATTCCAAAGGATATTTATTGCTGGGCAAATCGGAAACAACCAGCGGTGTTCCCGATCTTTTTGCTTCCGCTATTAAAAATGATAAATTATTTTCACGCAAAGAAGTGACCGGCAGGTTTATACAAGTGGCAAGCCAGCGCAGTGAACAGACGCTCAGTCATACAGACGCTGGTACTAAAAGCGAAAATATTCGGACTGATTTTCAAAAAACGGCAGATGATATACTCCTCAGTAGATATACGCCTGCGGGTGTAGTGGTGAATGAAGCGATGGATATTGTGAATTTTCGCGGTAGCACCGGCAATTATTTAGAGCAATCGCCCGGCAAACCGACTCATAATTTATTAAAGATGGCAAAACAAGGCTTGGCTTTTGAGCTGCGCAATATTTTACACAAAGCAAAAAAGGAAAAAGTCTCTGTAATAAAAGAAAATATACCGTTGCAAGTCAACGACAATATGCGCAATATTTCTATCGAAGCCATTCCTCTGCCCAACACCATAGAGCCGTATTATTTGATTCTGTTTCACGATAATAATTCTGTGGGCAATAAGTCCATACCCCTCAGTAAAAAGAGAATATCCAATAGTAAAGCGGAGCAAGATGATAAAGATTTACGCATCCAACAGTTAGAGCAAGAGCTGGCCCAAATCCGTGAAGATATGCGCAGCATTACTGAAGAACAAGAAGCTGCTAATGAAGAATTGCAAAGTGCCAACGAGGAATTGTTGAGTGGTAGTGAAGAATTACAGAGTTTGAATGAAGAACTCGAAACCAATAAAGAAGAGCTGCAAAGTACCAACGAAGAGCTAACAGTGGTGAATCATGAAGTGATTAATTTGAACGAGCAGGTAACAGAAGCACGCGATTATGCAGAATCTATGATTGCCACTATGCACGAGCCGTTGATTATACTCGATAAAAACCTTCGTGTAAAAACAGTAAATCAATCTTTTTATAAAACCTTTCAATTAAAAGAAGAACAAACTTTGGGTGTTCTTTTATATGATTTAGGCAATAAACAGTGGAATATTCCGCGTCTGCGCGAATTACTTGAAGGTGTTATCCCTCAAAATTCACATTTCCAAAATTTTGAACTAACCCATCACTTCCCCGTTTTAGGAGAAAAAACAATGCTACTCAATGCAAGTCGCCTGAATCAAAAAAGCCAAGGCGAGCAATTAATTCTGATGGCTATGTTTGACATCACTGATCAAAAAAGAATTGAAAAAGAATTGATAGAAGCTAAAGTACAGGCTGAGTTTTCAACTGAGGCTGCTATAGTTGCAAAAAGTGAAGCTGAAAGTGCTACACATTTAGCAGAAGAAGCCGTAAAAGCCAAGCAACAGTTTTTGTCAAAT
>JAYTON010000572.1:0-9151 GCA_043747725.1 Saprospiraceae bacterium | reverse complement strand
GGGCAAAGGCGGGACAACATTACACCGTCGTGTTTTTGGCGAAGCCGTTGAAAGTTTGACAGGTAGTGGTGAATACCATTGGATGGCAGGAAATTACTTGAAATATGGAACGGCTGAATCGCCTTTTGGTGCAAAAACAGGCTGTGATTTATCTGTTGATTCACATGAATTAATTGCCCTTTGCGCCCCCCGTTTGACGTTTATCAGTTACGGGATTCCCGAAAAAGGCGATGCCAATTGGCTCGACCAAAAAGGTAGTTATCAAGCAACGGTAGCCGCAGGTTCAGTATTCAAATTGTTGGGTGTAAAAGATATTGGTGTTTCCAATGATTATGTAAACGAAAAAATGCCGCCGATGTTGACAGATATGCTCAATGGCGAATTGGCTTGGCGGCAACACGACGGCGGACATACAGATGAGCCTAATTTTAAATATTTTATTCCTTGGGCAAATAAAATTTTGAAGTATGAGAAGGTCGTGGGGCAGTAGTACCCCCTCAGTAAAAACCCCATTTCGACTACAATAACAGTAGATTTGAATCTATTAAACATTTGCTCGGCAAGGGAGCGATAAATTTGATATTCGATTTTTATTATATTTCACTAAAAAGGTAAAAACCTCATGGGGTGTTTCTTTTGTAACAAAATTACTTAAAACAAGATCATACACTTGTAGGCATCATCAATATTATACTGGCTTGCAACGTATTTGCGTCCCCTTTGTCCTTAACCCCAATAATACTATTATAAAATTACCTAATTACTGAATAAGATAATGCGAATGACCAAATTATTGCTCCCTGGTTTATGCCTATTTTTAGGCTTTTCTGTCATGGCGCAAGTGCCGAAAATCCTTGAAGCGAAGCGCACAACTCAAAAAGTCGTCATTGATGGAAAATTAAATGAAACAGCTTGGCAAGATGCTGCCAAAGCTGATGAGTTTATCGAATTTCGCCCCACTGTTGGCAAAAAAGAAGAACAAGGCAATCATACCGAAACATTTATCATGTATGATGATGCGGGTATCTATTTTGGTGGCACTTGCTACGAAAAAGACCTCAAAAATATTTCAAAGGAACTTGCAGGCAGGGATGGTTTTGGCTCGAATGATTATATCGGTCTCATTTTCGACACCTATAATGATAAACTGAATGGTTTTGAATATTTTGTTACGCCTCTCGGTGAACAATGGGACGCTAAAATGACTTCTAATCAAAATTCAAATAATGGAGGCGAAGATTTTAGTTGGAACGCTGTCTGGAAAAGTGCGGTTGAATTGCACGATAAAGGATGGACTTTTGAGATATTTTTACCCTATTCTGCCATCCGTTTTGGCAAAGCTAAAACGCAGGATTGGGGGTTGAACATTACCCGCAGAAGGCGCAAAACCGAACAACAAAATACTTGGAATCCGATTGACCCAAATAAAAATGGCTTTTTGACCCAAGAAGGCACTTGGAAAGGAATTTCAGACATCAAACCGCCGATTCGCTTGCAATTGTACCCCTATTTTTCTTTTTATGAAAACCATTATCCACTCAATCAAACCAATCAATCCAATTGGACAAATCAGGTTTCGGGTGGCTTGGATTTGAAACTTGGATTGAGCCAAGCCTTTACACTTGATGCAACTTTAATTCCCGATTTTGGGCAAGTTCAGAGCGATAACCAAGTCTTAAATCTCACGCCTTTTGAAGTCAAATTTAATGAAAATCGCCAGTTTTTTACTGAGGGGACAGAGCTTTTCAGTAAAGGCAATCTTTTTTATTCCCGCCGTATTGGTGGACAACCGATTCACCAATATGACGTTTATAACAATATCTCAGCTAACGAAAAGGTCTTGAAGAATCCAACCGAATCAAAACTTGTCAATGCATCAAAAATTTCGGGCAGAACACAATCAGGTTTAGGTATTGGAATTCTGAACGCTATTACCAAAACTCAATATGCAACTATTGAAAATACCCTTTCAAAATCAACTCGACAGTTTGAAACCGATCCTTCAACCAATTACAATATTATAGTGCTTGACCAAAATCTGAAACACAATTCAAGCGTAACTTTTATTAATACAAGTGTGATACGCAAAGGAGAGGACAATAATGCCAATGTGAGTGCAGGTTTATTTAGTCTGAATGATAAAAACAATATGTATAATCTAACAGGTACTTTTTCAGTGAGCCATAAAAACTATAAAAATATTGTCAATAAAAGCAATGCAAATGGTTACAGCCATTCGCTAAGTTTTGGCAAAACAAGTGGTAAACTGCTATACAGGCTGACCCAAGAATTGACCGATACCAAATATACAAGCAATGATTTGGGCTATTTTACCAACAACAATTTTATCAATCATTGGGGCTATATCAACTATCGGTTCACTGAGCCTAAAGGTTGGTATAATCGTATTGCTTTTAATTTATATGCCAGCACAAGCCGTTTATTTGCACCAATTGGTACGATTTCCACCAAATATCAACGGTCAAATATGCGGTTCAATTTCAATGCACAGAGTAAAAAACTGCTTTGGTTTGGTCTTTATACCAATCATGTCTTTCCTAATAATGATTTTTATGAACCACGCAGCACAGGCAAAATGTTTAAAAGAGGAGCGAGTACGGGATTTGGTGGTTGGTGCGAAACCAATTATGCTAAACAATACTATATCAGTGGCGAATTAACGCAAGTATTCTACCATGATTTTTATAATCTAAAAGGCACTGATGCCTATTTAACACAAAATTATCGCTTCAATTCCAAGTTTTCAGTAAGTCACCGCATTGGGCTTGAACCCCGCCCGCGTAGTTTGGCTATACCACAACTTTAGACGATGGGACAACTATTTTTGCTTTAAGAAAGGTGAAAACAGTGGATAATACGCTAAGTTTGAAGTACAATTTGAGCACTAAAATGGGTTTTACATTTAGAGCCAGGCATTATGCGAGTGTGGTGAAAAACAACGCGTTTTATACTCTCAAGTCCGATGGAACGCTTGACCCGAATGATAAAATCGCTACCAATTTAGATCGCAATGTGAATTTTTTTAATATTGACATGGTTTACACATGGCAATTTGCGCCCGGTAGTTTTATGAATGTGGTTTGGAAAAATGCTACCGCTTATAATTCTGACAATGCCCATGTCAACTATTTTGAAAACCTTAATCATACCTTAGAATCCGATCAAAACAATAATTTTTCAGTAAAAGTCATTTACTTTTTAGATTATTTGCAGTTGAAAAAAGAGTGAAATACTGAGGGGTTATATTTAGTGAGTCGCTTTCAACCATTTAGCATTTTATCCACTTTTAGGGGTCAACTAAAAGCAGGACAAGACACAATGTAACGTCGGTATATTTAACATAATGGGAATTATTTATTTTTTAACTTTTTAATGTGTATTGTCCTGAAAACACTTGACACCTACAGTGTAAGTGATTGAAAATGAGCCGCATAGAAGAATTATCAAAAGTGCGTTATCGAGACGGGAAATGGAAACGTCAAGTGATTGAATATTGGATATGGTGTGACGAGTCCACGGTAGAGATTTGTAAAATACTGAAGATTAGCCGACCTTTATTGAACCGGTGGCACAGGTGGCATTTTAGGACACGAGGCGCGAGTTATAACAGTCCACCCTTAGTTTTATCACCTACTCTCATTGCTTGGCAAAAGAAACAAATGATTAAGAACAAAAAAGTAGAACGCCGTCTGTCATCAGAAGCTCAACAAGTTGAGTTATTGCGAAAGCAAATAATGGCTTTACAAGGGTCATTGAAAGACGAGCAACTAAAATCAGAGGCAATGAGTACGATGATAGACATTGCAGAAAAGGAGTATAAAATAGAGATAAGAAAAAAGTCTGGCGTCAAACAGTTGAAGCCCTAAAGAAGAAACATTCGGCAATAAGTCTGGGGAAAATATGTGCTCTGTTTGGCAAAACACGACAAGGATGGTATGAGGGGATGAATCGGTCGGATGAAGAGCAAGTCTGCGAAAGAATCATTTATTATGAGATAAAACGGATAAGAATTAAGCAACCCAATAGCGGGTTATTGAAATTATATGAGCAGTTGAAGCCGTTTTTTGAGAGGTGGGGCATTACGATGGGGAGAGATAAATTAGCGGATTTTATGCGTGAAAACGGATTATTTATCCGTAAAAAGGCGTATCTGGTCTATACAACTAACTCATTTCATCGATTTCATAAGTATCCGAATAAGACCCTTGGATGAGTTCTCAATAAGCGCAATCAACTCTGGGTAACAGATATCCCGTATGTGCGCTTGAAAAGTGAGAAAGGAGAATTTGCTTACTTGAGCTTGATAACCGATGCCTATTCGAGAAAAATAGTGGGCTGGTGTTTGTGGAAAACGCTCTCCACACAAGGCTGTTCAAATGCCATAAATCAGGCATTGAAACCGCTGAAAAAAGGCGATACTGAGGGGTTAATCCACCATTCGGATAGAGGTATTCAGTATTGTTCTGATGCTTATACAGCTCGTATGAGTCACTATAAATACGGTTCTATAGAAATCAGTATGACCGAAAATGGAGACCCATATGAGAATGCTTTAGCGGAAAGAATGAATCGAACGATTAAAGAGGAGATGCTGAATAATCGAATTTTTGACAGTTTTAAACAAGCCAATGAAGCCATTAGCGGGGCAATTAAGGAATACAATGAAGTGCGCCCACACCAAAGTATTAATTTTTTAACCCCAGAAAAAGTCCATAAAATGACGAGAGATATTCCAAAAGGATGGAAAAAGTATCCTTTCAAACCCAAAGGGGGTGGTTCTGAAATTATCCTACTCGTTGCGCCGCAGGCGCAACGAGTAGGATAAAAACAACAACAACAACAAAATTTTTAACCTTTTTTTTAATTTTTTTTAAAAAATTGCCGTAGGCAACTGTCAAGCTATTTCAGGTCAATACATAGAGGTAAATTCTCAAGCACCCCTCAGTATTTCCACCATTTTTTATTAAAATGATAGTTCAAGTCCAACAGAATAGGATTTCATAAACAGGAAATGGTTGATAAGACGAGACGCCTTGCCCTGTTTCAGGATCCCAACCTTCCCAATCTGTTAAAGTCAACAAGTTTTTGCCGCTGATAAATACCTTCATGCTTTGAGCATTCAATTTTTTCAATACTCTCTCAGTAAAAGTATAAGCTAATGAAATGTCTTGCAATCTGGTGAAATTCCTTTGAAAAAATGCCCTTGCACCCGGTACAGGTGTACCCATCCAAGGATTAGCATATTTCACGTTAGGGTTGTTAGGCGACCAATATGCAGAAAAATTAAATGAGTTGGAATTTGAAGCATTGCCTTTCGTGCCATTGTATCCATCTAAATGATTGGCAGCTCAATACCCATCTTTTCCACCTTGAAAAGAATTGATGAAAAATCTAAATGTAAAGCCTTTGAAAGAAAGAGAATTTTGAATACCAAATGTATAAGCCGGCGCAGTTTGTCCTAAAATAACTCTATCTTTATCAGCCGAAATTTTACCATCGCCGTCTTGATCTTTAATTTTATAACTGCCTGCTTCAAAGCCCGCGATTTTAGCATCATCTAAACCATATACACCTTCTACTTGGTAATTATAAATAGTGCCGATGGGTTTGCCTATAAATAAACCGCTGGCTACTAAATCATCTTCTTTACCGTCTTTATCCAAATCTTCTCCTAATAATCTAACAATTTTGTTCTTATTTTGAGAAAAATTCACCGTTACATCCCATCTTAAAACTCTATTTTTCAAAGGCGCACTGTGCAGCATAAATTCAACGCCTTTGTTATTTAGTTGACCAATATTGGTTAATACACTTGAAAAGCCCGATACTTGCGGCAATATTTTTGACCACAATAAATCGTAAGTATTTGAATTGTAATACTCCACATTACCATCAAGTCTGCCGCCCAATATTTCAAAATCTGCCCCAATTAATTTAAGGCATAAAATATCGGTTTAGTCATTTTTTGCAGTGAAGTATGTGTTGGTAAAATAAAATTTGAAATTTTATAGAAAAATAAAATAATAGAACCTCTACCCTAATCAAGTAAATTTGAGATAATTTATCAAAAAGCAGGTATCTTTTAACGATAAGGCATCTTATTTGCAAAACCTGTTTTAATCTTACTGATTTTAACACACATTTATTAATCATAAACTCAAATCCTTGACTATATACTTTACACACATCGTTTCACTGGCGCAAATCCACACTTCTCACATTTTCATTATATTGTCTAACCAATGGCATTTGTAAATCATGAATGCTTTTCTTAATGGTCAACCACGTGACCCCCTCAGTATTATCATTCTTTTGAACATTTTTATATAGACACTTACAATGAAAAAAACCGTACAAATAACTAATAATATCTTACTTGTGAAACAGAGCTTTTTCTTTTGCTTTCTATTTTTTATAGGTATGAACATTTCAACCCATCTTTCTTGGCTTGGTAAAATACTTCGAGATTTACCCGTTTTCACATCATTCTCTTCGGAGAGATACGTTATTCAGTCTTCAATTATGACTATCTAACCCGCATAACGGTTTATTAAATCTTTATTATCGCCAGCATTCAGTTGAAAAGCTATGCCTGTGACGATGGAGGTTTTGCGCCTATGCATTGTACTGAGCACTCATTGTATAGCGTGCTAACAGTTAAATAAAGTGTTGATTTTCAATAGCTTATTTAATCTATTGACCACATTATTATTAATTCAAATTAATCTTTAATATAAATTTAATAACTACAAAAATGAAAAAAATTGTTTGCTTACTACTGTTTCTGATGGCTTCTCTAGTAACGTTTGCCCACGGTGTTCAAGTAGCTTATACAATAATGCCGAATGGTTTTGTCAGAATCTATGTAGAGCATTGGCATGGAAATCTTACCACCACTAATTTGGTGAATAATGGTATGAATATTACAACTACTTATGGCAATACTACCGTTACTCAAAACCTTAATCCTTCGGGCTCTATCAATGACACACACGTAAACAATTTGCCTACGGGTACAGCGGGCATTAATGTTTTATCAACATGTCCCGGAAACGCGAATATGTATAACGACTGGGCTTATTATGATTTTGCACCTGCTGCTTTCGGCGTGCAAGTATTAATAACATTAAATTCCGGTAATACAGCTGTTTTAATTGAAGCCTGTACCCAACTATATCCTGTGACGATAACAGCAACCTTTATTGATACATCCCCTCCAACTGTGACTTGCCCTAATCCAACGGCTACAGTTGCCTGCGGAGTGAGCGGTACAAATGTAAATTTTCTAGCTACTGCAACCGATAATGCAGGCGTTGCTTCCGTTGTTTATAGCATTGCTCCAGGTTCTTTTTTCCCTGTCGGTACGACGTATGTTACAGCTACGGCAACCGATATTAATGGTTTTCAAAGTTCTTGTACTTTCCCGGTAGTCGTAAAAATTGTAGATAATACGCCTCCTACTATTATTTGCCCTATCCATATTATTGTAGGCAATGATATTGGAAAATGCGGCGCTTCTATTGCTATTACTGCTGCAACAGCCAGCGACAATTGCAGTACTCCAACAGTGGTAGGTGTTAGAAATGATGGCTTAGGGTTAAATAGTGATTATCCAAGAGGCTTAACCACTATTACTTGGACTGCCACCGATGGCAGCGGTAATAAAGCCTCGTGCACGCAAACAGTGACGGTGAATGACACTCAGGCACCCAATGCAGTAGCACAAAATTTAAATGTCTTTCTAAATGCACAAGGGAATGCTACTATTACGGCGGCTCAAATTAATAACGGCAGCTCCGATAATTGTAGCATACCGACATTCAGTATCTCACCCTCTTCTTTCAATTGTAGCCATGTCGGCGGTCAATCTACTGCCGGTAATGCTATGAGTTTTAACGGCAATTATATTGATGTGCCCAATGAAGCTTCTTTGAATCCACTGAATGAATGGACTTTAGAAACATGGGTGAAAATATCCGCTTCCGGCATACAACATGGATTGATTGAAAAATATGATTGCGGGGGCAATTATGGTTATCTACTTCGCATTACCGGTGGAAATAAAATATTAGCCGGAGTAACTGACGGCTGTAGTTTTGGCGGTGCCTTTGTAACCGGAACTACCACTATTTCTGTTGGTACGTGGTACCATGTATCTGCTACTTTTAGTAGAACAAGCGGTGTTAAATTGTACATAAATGGTCTACTTGACGGCTCAACAACCGTTGGCACCATCACCACTTCACCTTCCACAGGCTCCCTTAAAATTGGTGCTAGAGGTAATGATGCCAATGCAAGGTTAAATGGTCAAATGGATGAGGTCAGAATTTGGATTGTAGCACGCACGCAACAACAAATCAAAGCCTCCATGAATAAATCACTTTCAGGAAGTGAAACAGGTTTGCAAGCCTATTACAGATTTGAAGAATCGGCTACCAGCACAACCGTTAAAGATATAACCCCTTTAACAATAGCCAATACAGGTAATATTATCGGTACAGCTACAAGAGTAGTCTCTACTGCCGATATCAGCCATGCAACGCCTGTTACTTTAACAGCTACGGATGCATACGGAAACATTTCAACCACAACAGCTTTTGTAACGGTAGCAGACAATATTCCACCTACTATCAGTTGCCAGCAGAACATATCTATTATTGCTACGAGCACAGAAGGCAGCATTGTAGATTATAATACACCCGTTGGAACAGATAATTGTAATGGATCAACTACGGTCAGAACTGGCGGTTTGGCGAGCGGTTCAACTTTCCCTATCGGCTCAACGACTGTAACACACCAAGTAACAGATGCATCGGGTTTAACGGCTCAGTGTTCATTTACAATAAAAGTTATCGGGGAGAAACCGGCAATTGTTTGTCCGTCAAACATTCAAGTCACTACCGCGCCGGCTCAATGCGGCGCAAACGTGGGTTTTGCAGCGACTGAAACGGTTGCTATCCCTGCTTCAACAATTACATATTCTCACAATCCGGAATCCTTCTTTTCGGTAGGCACTACCACCGTAACAGCAACCGCAACTAACGTGATTGGCGCGTCGGCTTGTACTTTTAATGTAAAAGTAATAGATAACCAAAAGCCTGTTATCACATGTCCGACCCCCCTCAGTATC
>JAYTON010000571.1:0-2388 GCA_043747725.1 Saprospiraceae bacterium | reverse complement strand
ATGAGAAAACAGTAGATTCTTCTGTTGCTTTTATCCAATTAGCTTTTATTTCTATCATTTTGTCAAAATTTTAAAATTTAATTTTAAAACATACTCTTACTTAATCGGTTGTTTTCAAGGTTGGACAGAAACGGAGGCTTTTCTTGAAAAAGTGGCAACAAAGTATCCAAAAGCCCGCATTATTGAGTATTTCAAAGGAAAAAGGTTAGGCAACTAAGTTATTTAAATATTGAGAGATTAGGATTATTAATGATGGAGTAAAAATAAAATATGCTGTTTGACGTTTTTGAAATAAGAATTTATAAGATTTTAATTTAATAGAAACACCTTATTGACTAACTTAAATAAGACCGAATCAAGCAGTTTCCCCTCCTTAAAAAATAAAAAAATCATAAAAATTTGATTTTCAACATTTTATCAAATAAATTTGTGAAGATTTATCATTTTTCACACAAAATGGAACGCTATGCAAATGCTATTTAGAATCTTACCAGCGGTAACTCTCGTTGTCGCATCTTTTGCTGTAACTGCTCAAACGCTCTTAGAAAAAGCCGATAAGCAATATGAACTGCACGCTTATCGCTTAGCGTCGAAATCCTACGAAACCATATTGACTCGAGACCCCAACGATTTGGCTGTTGCCACGCGTTTGGCAGATGCCTATTATCACCTCAACGCTTTGGATGACGCGGCTCTTTGGTATTCAAAAGCGGTGAAAGACACGAAGGCGCGCCCATCGGCATATCTGAATTATGGCAAAGTGCTGATGATGCTCGGCTTGTACGACAGTGCAGAAGCTCAGTTTAATGCCTATCGCGCTACTGATGCTATTACGGCTACCAATTACATCAAATCATGCCGTTATGCCCGCAACAATGAGGACAATTCGCCCGATTTGAAAGTGGCACCCCTCAGTAAAGCGAACACTTCAACGTCCGAATTTGGCGTTTCGATGTACAAAAATCAATTGATTTGGTCATCGAGCCGAACGGATATGAACAGAGCTAATCAAACGGCAGCTAAAAGCGATTGGACGGGTTCGTCTCAAAATCAGCTTTATATTGCTCCTATAGAAAATGTTTCAAGTCAGCCTTTCAAAATCAGTTTTTTGAAAAGTGATTTGAAAAATACTTATAATGAGAGCAATCCCTCCTACTCCTCGGATGGCAAAACGGTAGTCTTCATGCGCAATAATTTCGATGATGGCGAGCGTATCAGCGCTAATGCTGGCATGGAATTCAGCCTTTTTACGGCTAATATCAATCAAGACGGCAGTTGGGCAGATATACGCGCTTTCGTTCACAACGGTACAGGTTTTTCAACGGGATTCCCTTCATTGAGTCCTGATGGAAAGACCTTGTATTTCGCTTCCAATCGAGGCGGCGGACAAGGCGGATTCGATATTTATGTCTGTACAAAACGGGGTAATGTTTGGACAGAGCCACGTAATTTAGGCGCATCTATCAACACGCCCGGCGATGAAATCACACCTTTTACAGATGGTAAAACCTTGTATTTCTCTTCTGATTATCAAACAGGTTACGGTGGTTATGATGTTTTTAAAACTGAAGGTTTAGGATCGGAAGTCGTTAATATGGGTACAAGTATCAATTCATCGGGCGATGATTTCAGCTATGTATTCGACCCCTCAGTAAATGTCGGTTTTTTTGTTTCAAATAGAAAAGGTGGCAAAGGAAAAGAAGATATTTATCGGGTGGATAAACCATCTGAAAGTGCGAATATAGTCATCATTGAAAACGGCGCACCTATTAAAGATGCAAAAGTTACTGTCACCCAAGGCAACGAAAAAAGCCTTGCACAACTCAAAGGTGGCAATTATATGCTCGATTTGAACGACGGTAAAACTTATACAATTGAAGTAAAAAAAGAAGGTTTTAAAACAAAAGCCTTGAAAATAGAGCCTCAATTCGTCAAAACGACGCGTAATATTGAGATCACTATGGAAAGAGCCGTTCCTACGGCGATGAGCACTATCCCTCAGTATAAAGGCTTGGTTTTAGATGGCGCTACTAACGATGAACTCGAAAATGTGATTGTTAGAGCCACCAATCAAGCTACTAGTGCGCAATTGGAATGCACAACAGATAAAAACGGGCGGTATAAATTCAACCTTTCACCCACAGCCGTTTATTTGATTACCTATTCAAAAGAAGGTTTTATTATCGGTAAAAAAACGGTGAAACCAGTTGAGTATGTCAATAAAAACTTAGGTGATGTCATTTTGAAACCTTCCGACCTTTCTGAGAAATCGGAATTGATGGCAAGTGTTGAAAACAACAATAAAAAGTCAGTACCAAGACCTTCTGACATACCTGCTGCCTACGATTCACGCCCAACAAAAGTAACGGCAAAAACACCAGAAGAGCG
>JAYTON010000570.1:0-4320 GCA_043747725.1 Saprospiraceae bacterium | reverse complement strand
TAAACCAATATGCCCGTTGATATATCGAACAAGGTATTGTTAGTTTTGGCAGGGCGTATTTCAGATGAAGGTCGGACTGAACCATCGGGATTGGTTGGCCCATTAATAGCGTCTAACTGGTCCCCAAAAACCAATTTGTCCCAGTTTAAATTGCTTTGGATAAAACCGGCTTCAATGCCTATACGGGTAGAAAGTTGTTTGTTAATATCCACTTTATAGGAGTAAACGGCACTGGCATACGTTTTTTTCAAAATCCCTTGCCCTGCATCGTCGGTCATAAGACTAAATCCAATACCGCTGTTTAAACCTTTCAGATGCTGATCGTAGCTGGCTGCGAAGGTGGAATATGCTGCACCACCATTGAATCCCGGATATTGCATCCTATAATTGAGCGCGATGAAAGGTGCCATAGCACTGCCTGCAAACGCTGGATTGAGCTGCAAAGGCGAGGCATAAAATTGGCTGAAAACAGGGTCTTGAGCCTGAGCATCGTACCCCCTCAGTATAAAACCGAGTAAAAGGGCAAACAGTAATTTTTTATTCATCTGTCAGTGATTGGCTATTAAAACTTTGAAATATATTACTTTTGTCTCAACCAAATATGTTAATTATTATCAATTTTAGCAATAATGAAATCTGCTTAACGTTTTTATACAAATTTGATTTCATTTCACATTCAAATTTAAACATTTAATTTAGTCAACGCAAGATATGAAATTTATCTTTACAACACTCCTTAGTATCATCGGTTTAACTTTTTCATTGGCTCAGTCTTCTTTCACACTGCACCGTGCCCTTGTATGGGCGGAAAAACCATTGGTAAATCCAATTCTCAATAAGTCAAGTCGTGAAATGGCAACTTTCAAAGGAGCGGTGTATAGCAAATATAAAACGCCGACTTTGCCCGTTTTCGTCTATCGTTTTCCTTTGGAATCGGATGGTCAGTTGCGCGTTGATTTTAATAATACGCAATTTACCCCCCTCAGTATAAAAGCTGATAAAGACCATTCTCAGCTTTCTGAAAACATCGTTCTTTCAGCCATTGTAACGCAGGAGCGAGGTAAATATTTTGGAAATATTGAATTTATCCCGATTCGCAAAACGGGCATTAATCTTGAAAAATTGACTGATTTTGAATTACGCATTGCCTTTCAACCATCTACAACACGCATTACTGAAAGAGGGTTGCTTGGTACGCGCGAATCGGCTTTGAAAGATGGTGATATTTATAAATTTTCAATCAAAGAAACAGGCGTTTTTAAATTGGATTATGATTTTTTAAAAAACCAATTGAAAATAGCGAATATTGACCAAATTGACCCGCGCACTATTAAAATATATGGCAACGGTGGCGGTATACTACCCGAAGCCAATGCGACTGCAAGACCCGATGATTTGATTGAAAATAGCGTTGTGATTTCAGGCGAAGCGGACGGTAAATTTGATGCAGCGGACTATATTTTATTTTATGGTGTAGGTCCCGATAAATGGTATTTTGATAGTAAAAATTTGGAGTTCAATCGTCCTAAAAATGTATATGCCAACGAAAGTTTTTATTTTATTAAAATCAATGTCGGCAATGGTTTAAGAGCAGTAGCTCAAAATTCCCTTTCTAATATAACTTATACCTCAACGGCTTTCAACGATTACCTCCGTTTGGAAGAGGATAAAATCAACCTTTTTGCCAGCCAACCTTGCAATTGTACGCAAGGCACAGGTAAACGGTGGTTTGGCGATGCTTTTGTCAGCAGCGTTCAAGAGCGGACTTATACCGATAAATTCAAATTTCCGAATATTATTGCTTCGGATTCAGTCAAACTGAGAGTACAATTTGCAGGTATCACCAGTGGACTAACTAATTTCACGGTCCTGTCCTCAGGGCAAAGTTACACAGGCTATATTTCCGCTGCGGGCAGCAATCCTTCCGAAGATAAAATGGCGGATATGGATAATATTTATGGGAAATATATTCCTTCGAGTGAAAATATCGACATCAAGGTTTCATACCCCTCAGCAGAAGGCAGATTGGGTTGGTTGGATTTTATTCAAGTCAATGCTCGGCGGCGTTTACAATTGACAGAGAGCCAATTGAGCTTTAGAGATGTGAAAAGTATGGGCTTTGCCTCAACTAATTTTCAAGTAGCTAATGCCAGCGGTAATACCGTGATTTGGGATATAACAAATGCACAAAAGCCTAAAAATCAAGAGTTTACACTTGCCGGAAATGTATTAAATTTTGGCGCGGTAACCAATAATACCTTAAAAGAATTTGTCGCTTTTGATAAAAGTGCAGCTCTGCTCAAACCAACAGCAGTTGGTAAAATTGTCAATCAAAATTTACACGCCATTGATAATATTGATTTATTAATCGTTTATCATAAAGATTTTGAAGCGGCTGCTAAAACGCTTGCGGAGCAACGCCGTAAAAAATCAGGCTTCACAGTAGGATTAGCGGAAATCGGTCAGATTTATAATGAATTTTCAAGCGGGGCACTCGATCCTTCGGCTATTCGAGATTTCGCTCGTTTATTGCTCACCCGCAATTTACGTTTCAAATATATGCTCCTCATGGGCGACGGTTCATTTGATTATAAGCGGATTTATCCTTTGGGCAACCTTCAACCCAGCGATTTTATTCCCCCTTACGAAGTGGATAATGACTTTGACGGCATCGAATCTTATCCAAGCGATGATTATTACGCTTTGCTCTCCGATACTGAGGGGGGTGAAGATTTGGAAGGGGATTTGGATATTGCCGTTGGACGCATCGTTTGCAAAACAGCTACCGAGGCTGATGCAGTGGTGCGTAAAATTTTGAATTATGAAAGCCCGACATCCTTGGGCGATTGGCGCAATCGAGGAGTATTTATGGCAGATGATGAAGATGCTAATGCGCATCTGAACGATTGCGACCGCATAGCTGATAATGTCTTAACGGCGGAAAAGAATATTAATTTAGATAAATTGTATGTCGATGCGTTTCCACAAGTCGTTTCCGCTGGGGGTACGCGCGTACCGGCATTGAATGAATCTCTCTATCAAGATCAATTTAAAGGTGTATTGACCATCTGCTATTTGGGTCATGGTGGACCCAAACGGTTGGCTCAAGAAGCGGTTCTCACGCGAGAGGAATTGGATACATGGCGCAATTTTGATAAATTACCTTTATTTATTACAGCCACTTGTTCGTTTTGTGGTTATGACAATCCGAAAGAAGAAGCGGCAGGTGAAATTGCTCTTTTGAATCCTACGGGCGGAGCGGTTGCCTTGCTTTCAACAGTCCGAGCAGTTTATGCCAATAGCAATGCTGAGTTGACAACTGCCGTTTTTGATACCCTTTATAAAAAAGTCAATAATAAACCGCAAACGCTTGGAGAAATCATCACTTCTGCTAAAAACGCTACGAGAACGGGTAATAATGGCAATAAATTCACGCTCATCGGCGATCCATCCATGCGTTTAGCTTTGCCACGTTATAATATAGGTACTTTGAAAATCAATAACAAAGCCGCTAATTCAACTGCTGCAGATACTGTTCGCGCCTTGCAAAGAGTGACCATAGAAGGCAGTGTTTTGGACGATAATGGACTCGTTTTGAAAAATTTCAACGGCACATTATATCCCACCGTGTATGATAAAGCAACGACTTTAAGAACATTGGGTCAAGACCCAGGCAGCTACGTCAGGGATTTTACGATTCAAAGAAATATACTTTTTAAAGGCGCTGCTACTGTGAAAAATGGTGAATGGAAATTCACTTTTATCATTCCAAAAGATATTGATTACTCTTTTTCAAACGGAAAAATCAGTTATTACGCTACCGATGGCTCTACGGACGCCGCAGGTAATTTTGAAAATTTTATCATCGGTGGCACCGACCCCTCAGTATCTGTGGACAATCAACCACCGCTTGTGCAGGTGTATATGAACGATGCTGATTTTGTTTTCGGCGGCATGACTGACCCTAATCCGACACTCTATGTTAAGTTAAGTGATGATAATGGTATTAATGTTGCAGGAACAAGCATCGGTCACGATTTGGCAGGTACGTTGGATGAAGCTAAAAATACAGTGCCACTTAATAATTTTTATGAAGCTGTCAAAGATGATCCGACAAAAGGGGTGGTGCGTTACCCTCTCAGTAAATTGGCTTTGGGCAAGCATAAAATCAAAGTGAAAGCATGGGATGTGGCAAATAATGCTGCCGAAGGACAAACGGAATTTATAGTGGCTTCGAATGCTAAAGCGGCTTTAAGCCATGTTCTAAATTATCCCAATCCATTTACCACAAAAACAAAATTTCAATTTGAGCATAATTTA
>JAYTON010000569.1:0-1773 GCA_043747725.1 Saprospiraceae bacterium | reverse complement strand
AGAAATATTAGAAAAACATAAAGAACAAGTCGAAGAAGACGCTGCTTGGAATGATGCCCAAAAGAAAAATACATTGCTCGGTTATCATCGTTATATTCGTAAATACCCGAATGGGCGTTATGCAAATGAAGCAGATAAATGCCTTGATGCTATTGAAAATAATGTAGAAACAGCAAATAATAAGAAATTTGAAGAAGATAATGCTCAAAAAGAAAAAGAACGATTAGCACACCTTGAGCGCAAAGAACAAGAGAAAGTAGAAGAAAATGAACGTGAACAACGAGCTGAAGAACAAATGTGGCTCGACTGTAAATCAAAACGTAACCCCTCAGTATATATCAATAATTATCCTCAAGGGCGTTTTGCAGCAGAGGCTATTCATCTGAAAAAAACAATAGAAGAAGAAAATATAGCAAAGCAGAAAAGAAAACGCAAAAAGGATATTGCTGAAGTAAATGCAAATCCAGGATATAAATTCAAAAATACTGTCTCATATGATATCTTACAATTGAATGACATGTTGATTGGTGAACTGAAAAATATTGCAGAAAGATTAGGAGTCAAGAATTTTTTAAAAAGTGGAAAACAAGATTTGATATATCTTATTCTTGATGCCCAAGTATCCAAAAAAGTTGATTTTGAACCCGAAATGGTTTTTGTAAAAGGCGGAATATTTAATAGAGAATCTCAAAAAGTAACTTTAAGCGATTTCTCAATCGGTAAATATCCTATAACTCAAGCTCAATGGCAAGCCCTTATGGGCAATAATCCAAGTCATTTTAAAGGTGACGATAATTGCCCTGTTGAAAAAGTGAGTTGGAACGATTGCCAAGAGTTTATCAAAAAACTCAATGAAAAGACAGGTAAAAAATACCGCTTACCTACTGAAGCTGAATGGGAATTTGCAGCAAGGGGTGGCAATCAAAGCAAAGGCTATGAATACAGTGGTAGCAATAATGTTGATGAAGTCGCTTGGTATTGGGAAAACTCAGGGGATAAAAAATTAACAGGTGACTGGGATGCGGATAAAGTCATAAATAGTAATTATAAAACACATCCTGTTGGTACTAAAAAAGCGAATGAATTAGGCATACACGATATGAGTGGTAATGTTTGGGAATGGTGTAATGATTGGTATAGAGATTATAATACTAAAGATGTGATTGATCCTAAAGGTGCTAAGAAGGGTACTTACCGCGTGGATCGCGGCGGCAGCTGGCGCGACGGCGCGCAGGAATGCCGCGTGGCGGATCGCAGCGTCAGCACGCCGACGGATCGCTACAACAGTTTAGGCTTTCGTGTCTTCTTATCCCCTTAGTTTAGGGTAGCTCCTTTTTATTTGATTCAGGATTGGTATGATTTAGAAGGATGTTAAGGATTTACACTTGGCAATCTTTAGATATTATTTAAATTTGATACCCCTCAGTATAGATCACTATTTACAACAGATTCAATATACAATTGCTTACGAACTTATTTCCTACAAGCAATCCAAACCCACTCGCCACATTTTTTTATAAATCAACAAAATATTATATTACTTCGTATAATATTTGTGGTCGATTTATTTGAATACATTGCCACGCCATTGAAAGTATTAACTGACATCTCAAAACGACCATTCGATAATGAAAAATATTATTTGCCTTTTTCTATTGTTTTATACAGGCTTCCTTTCGGCACAAGACAACACACAAACCATTCGCGGACAAGTGATTGATAAAGACAATCAGCAGCCGCTCGTGGGAGCAACGATTACACTCGTGAACAGTG
>JAYTON010000568.1:0-3635 GCA_043747725.1 Saprospiraceae bacterium | reverse complement strand
GAGCGTTCGATTTCGCGGCGGAGCGACTCAATGTACTCAAGTGCTGTATCCGTACCAGGTGTGGTCGTGTTTTCAAGAACGTCGAGGAGTGAATTATCCTCGCCATCCACGAAAGGTGCGTCCATCGAAACGTGACGAGCAGCTACACCGAGCGTAGTCTCAACTTCCTCAGTCGTAATTTCGAGCAGAAGAGCCAACTCATCAGGCGACGGTTCGCGCTCATACTCTTGTTCGAGTTCAGAGAAAGCCTTATTGATTTTGTTCAACGAACCTACTTTATTCAGAGGCAAGCGAACGATACGACTTTGTTCAGCCAAAGCCTGTAGGATGGATTGACGAATCCACCAAACGGCGTAAGAAATAAATTTAAATCCGCGCGTTTCATCAAAACGTTGTGCTGCTTTTATCAAACCCAAATTACCTTCGTTGATAAGATCGGACAATGAAAGTCCTTGATTTTGATATTGTTTCGCTACCGACACGACGAAACGAAGATTGGCTTTAGTCAATTTTTCAAGAGCAGCTTGGTCGCCTTGCTTGATGCGTTTTGCTAAATCTACCTCTTCTTCGGGTGTTAATAGATCAACTTTACCAATTTCTTGCAAATATTTTTCGAGCGATTGGCTCTCACGATTGGTAATGGATTTGGTGATTTTGAGTTGTCTCATGCCTTAGAGTACCTCTTTTTTATATTGTTAGTCAAAGTGGATGTTGTTAGCGAAATATTTTGCTTTTCAGTTGGTTTTCGGCGGAAAAGAAAGGAAAGGGTATATTTTTCAATATTTCGCACAAAAGTACGTTATTTCGGCAATCTTGTCAACAAAATTATCATTGTATGGACATTATTTTTTTCAATCGGTCACAAAATTTTATTTTGAAAAATGATTTAATGCGCCTACATTCACAGAATAATATTTCTCTTTTTATTTAAAAATAAAAAAAAAACGATAAAAATTTGGCTGAATCATCAAATAATCTTTTATTTACCCGTTTCCAATAAAGATTAAATATTTTATTAATCAAAATTGGTTATTTATTAATTTCAAAAAACAGTTTTTATTGTTTTTAAAAGTACCTTTTATTATGGCTGCAAAACGTACGATGTACAAAATCGAATATATTTTTCGAGCATCACCCACCATTGTTTACCAATTTTTGACAACTCCCGCGTGCTTAGTGCGTTGGTTTTGTGATGAAGTAGATATTAGTGGCAATGTCTATACTTTTTTTTGGGATGGCGACGAGCAAAAAGCGGTTCTCATCGAAGACTGGGAAGATGAGCTCCTCCGCTTTGAGTGGGAGGATGCACCCATGCCTAATGAATATCTTGAATTCAGACTTTCCAAATCGCCTATTACCGAGGAAACCGTCTTAATTATTACTGACTTTTGCGATGTCAATGACATCAAAAGTGCCAACAAACTCTGGGATAGTCAAATCTCTCAAATGCGCGTCGAAACTGGCGGATAATATTAGTGAAAAGTGAAAATTTAGGCGAATAATAAATAATGGAAGATACCCCTCAGTATCTTCCATTATTTTATGAAAAACTTTTCACTTTTCACTCACCATTAAATTACAGCCCCTCACGTCCGAATTATCCAAACGCCCTAAAATGGTGAAAGAGCCATCGGCATATACCCTACTCAAATCGTCGGTAGCAATAAAACTGCAGGTGTCCAAATTGCCTAAATCTATCACATTGACTACACCCATTCGCCCATAAGAAGGTATTTTAATAAGGGGGTCATATACCGATAGAGGGTCATTTAATTCTCTAATCAACACTTTCATAGTCGGAATAGTATAAAAAATTCCCTCACCTTTTGAATAGGCTTGGGACATCAATTCCGTCATACCATATTCAGAATGAATTTGCTGTGCATTAAACCCTTTTTTAATACTTTCGTGCAATTCTTCTCGAATCATCTCACGCCGCCGACCTTTCATGCCACCTGTTTCCATCACAATCAGTTCAGGAAAATCAATGGTAAATTCCTCCACAAAATCCAATAATGCGAAGCTGACGCCTATAAGCAGTGTGGGGATGTTCTCTGCCTTATTTTTCAATAAAACTTTATGTAAATTACTGTAATCATACAGAAAAAAACCACTCTCGAGATATTTAGAGTGCTTGATAAAATCATCCGTCATGGCGACCAATGACGAACCGCCTCGTTCGATATAGGAAGGCAACAACCCTAAAACACAATAATTTTTAATGCTGCCATAAAAATACTCAAAACCTTGACGGGCTATATTTTTATAAAAATCTACCTCTCGCACAAAGTGCTGACTCGTGATAGCACCCGTCGTGCCAGAGCTTGAAAAAATGGTTTCTTCTGCCCATTCATTCGTTTTAATAATATTATTTTTAAAAAATTGAATGGGTAAGAAAGGAATATCCAAAAGATGACTAATTTTCGACAACTCTTTACCAATTAGCGAACAATAACGCCGATAAAAAGCGTTATATTTGTACTGATACTCAAATACTTGGAGGGCTAAGTTTTCAAACTCAGTATCCGTTGATTCACCTGCTTCGTCCATAGCATTTTTTCGAGCTGTATCAGGTATCAAGTTCTCAATTTTTTCTTTTAAAATATTTCTCAAATCTTTGAAAATCAATTAGTTATGCAGATAAAAATATTACTATTCAGCGTTTTAATCGCCGCTTTTGCAGCTTGTATTAGCCCACCTGACTATCCAATTCAGCCTGAAATTAAGTTTATAGGATTGAGTAAAAATGTCATGCGTCAAGGGCTGCTCGGTATCGAAGATTCTCTTTTCCTCTCTTTTTCATTCACAGATGGCGATGGCGATTTAGGCAGTTTAGGACAGGGAAAAGACAGCGTTAATATTTTTTTAACAGACAAACGCACCAATCAACCTTCTGAGCGTTTTCGAATCCCTTATGTGCCTGAGCAAGGAGCGGGCAACGGTATTTCAGGCGATATTCGATTGCTACTCTTTACAACGTGTTGTAATGTATTGCCGCCTTGCGAAGCGTCAACCACTAAGCCGATTGATACATTAGTCTATGAAATTTTTATAAAAGATCGCGCAGGTCATGAAAGCAATAAAATTCTTACTGCTCCTATTTATTTGCAGTGTAAATAATTAGGAATGATAAATTAGGAATTAGGAATTTACTTCTGAAAATTCCTAATTCCTAATTTATCTTTAGCGGCTTGCACTGTTTTGGCTAAATTTCCTACAAAAACAGCGTCATCTATGATGAAAACAGGGCGTTTCAAAAAAGTATATTCTTCCAAAATGAGCCTTCGGTAGTCCCCCTCAGTAAGAGCCATTTCATGCAGCCCCATTGCTCGATATTTCAAGGCTTTTCTACTGAATAGAGCTTCATAGCTCCCTACTTTTGAAGCCAACCAATCCAATTCTTCCGCTTGAATATTTTGCACTTTTATATCTTGCAGTTCACAAACACTTGCAGCATTCGTTTCTTTCAAAATTTTTTGACACGTATTACATGACGACAAATGGAAAACTTTTCTCATTTTATTCTTCATTCAACTTTTATAATTCATCAATCCCATTACTCCCCTTTATCGCCTACAAATTGATGCTCTTTGTATTTGAAAAGAACGTTAAAAGTAGTCAAACTACCGTAAATA
>JAYTON010000567.1:0-2219 GCA_043747725.1 Saprospiraceae bacterium | reverse complement strand
GTTTGACACCACGAAAAGAACTATGTACAACGTGGATTTTATGATAAAAATGCGTTTGATTTTTCTTTCTTAACAGTTAAAAAAATGAATGAATTATTTTTTATTCCGCCACCAATTTGCCAACAATGACCCCGAAATCGTCATCCACGGGGCAGCAATAGCCGATGCTAAACTAACTGTTGCTACTTTACCCATTTGAATAGCAATACCCGAAGCCAATCCTGCATTTTGCATACCGACTTCAAGGGATATGGTGCGACAAGTTGCCTCGTCTAATTTTAATAATCGGCCACTCCAATAGCCCAGAAAATAACCCGTTGAGTGATGCACCATAGAAGCGATGAAAAGTAAAGGTCCTATGCTCAATAAATTATCCCTTCCTGCCGATACAATAACTAAAATCATCATAAAAACACCCACCATAGAGATAATTGGCATAACCGTTTGCAGCCATTTTGCGCCATTGCGTATGAGTTTATTAATGATAAGACCAAGAACAATCGGCACAATAATGATTTCTGTAACGTGAATCATCATTTTTACAAAATCTATTTCGACAAATTGCCCAGCTAAAGTTTTCATCAAAAAAGGGGTCATAATGGGCGCAACTAAAGTAGAAATGGCGGCAATAGTCACCGACAAAGGCATATTTGCTTTGGCGATGAACGCCAGCACATTGGAGGTAACGCCGCTTGGTACTGAACCCATGAGGACAACACCCGCCGCTATTTCGGGGGGGAAACCAAATGTGGTAGCAATAACAATGGCGACCAATGGCATGATGGTAAAATGGCAGACCAAGCCAATCAAAACGGCTTTTGGCGTTTTGATAACGCCTTCAAAATCTTTTAAACTCATTTCAGTACCCATACTGAACATAATCAACTGAATGAGTGGCACGATGAGTTTTGTTAATTTAAAATCACCTATTTGGCGGAAATATTGTGGGTAATACATGCCAATTGCTACGGCAACGATGACCCAAATGGTGAAAGCGTGTTGCTTAATAGCGGGTTTTTCAAGCCCCCCAATTGCCAAACAGATAAGCGCACCAATGACTAAAAGCCCTGTTTCTTTTAAGCCGTTTCCAAAAAGGAGTATGCCAAGTGTTGAAAGCCCCAAGAGGACAGAACAGGCGAGTAGGAGTTTGTATAATTTTTCCATGATGATTTAAAATGTAGAGACGTTGCACTGCAACGTCTTGCTTGTGGTCAATAAAATTAAAAAAATAGATGAGTGCCAATACGTTGCAGTGCAACGTCTCTACATTTCAAACCCCATTATTTATGTCCAATTGCAATTTTACCACTCAAGATTGCCGCACTCTGCCGCAATTTATCCTCAACTTCGTTTAGATTTGCTTGTTGTGCACCATCAATGCGGGTTAACATCGGAACAGTCATGGCAGCCACCGCAAAACCATTAATATCCAAAATTGGGAACGAAATGGCGTGAAGCCCTGCATATTGATTGCTTTGAATAGATGCGAAACCTTTAGTGGCGACCTCTGCCAGAGCGTTTTTAAACTTATCAATATCCGCTTTTGACACTTTCAATAAACTCTCTTTTATCCGCAATTCCATGATAACTGGGTCTTGAAATGCCACCAAAACAAGCCCCGATGCTGACGGTGCAACCGCAATTTCAGACCCCACTCGAGTCATGAAGCCCAATCCATTAGGTGGTTGAATGGCGGCAATAACAGTTTGAACACCATTGTTATAGACCCTCAAATCGCAAGGAAACGCAATATCTCTTGATAGTTCCTCCATAATCGGCATTGCTTCCGTCAGTAGGCGATAAGTTGGCGGATGAAAATGCGACATTTGGAACAACTTTGAGGTAATTGTATAAACATTACCATAATTGGCAACATAATTTCGACGCACCAAAGAAGTCAGCATTCGATAAATTTCGCCCAAATTTCGCCCAAGCCGTGCCGCAAGTTCTTGTTGGGTTAGCCCATTTTCGCTTTGACAGAGGGTTTCTAAAATGTCCAACCCTTTGTCTAAGGCAGGTGCATTATAAGCCCCATTTTCTTCTTTTTCCTTCTTATTGAAACGATTTATACATAAACAGGCGTAAAAATACGATTTTTACTGAGGGGGGGTAAAATGCTTTTCGACTAAGGTTTAGTAAACGAAAATTAAATTTTTATCAAAAAAAATTAATTTTCGTTTACTAAACCTTAGTCGAAAAGCATATTAAGTCATTGAAAA
>JAYTON010000566.1:0-5397 GCA_043747725.1 Saprospiraceae bacterium | reverse complement strand
GCCATCAGCATTTCATCCAAATAGCGGTTTTCACTTTTTAAGTAGGTATAATTTTTCATAATACCTTCCTTGTGAAACCCTACTTTCTCGTAGAGGTGCATCGCTTTTTCATTGCTCACAGCGGTACTCAACTCTATGCGCTTCAAGCCCAATGCTTTTCCATAATCAATAATCGCCAGCATCATGAGGAAGCCGTAGCCTTTCCCGGCATAATCGGGATGCATCGCCACGCCGCCCAAATACGCAATATGACTTGAGCGATAAGTCAACTGAATCAGCTTAAACATACCGACATTTTGATTGTCTCTCTCAAATATAAAAAGCACCTCTTTTCCTAATAAATCATTGAAAATGGGTTTAAAATCAGCTTTATCCATCATTTCATAGAGCAAAAAAGGGTTGACTTGAGGATGAAAATAAAGGCTGTAAAAGAAGTCTAAATCTTGGGCAGTAGCAGGTTTTATCATAAATTTGAATTTACATTATCAATAAATAACACCACCAAGCGCTTCCATTCCTCCTCCAATGAATCCGTCGGCATCGTCGTTTTAGCACGCCGATACCAATAATTGGCATTCCAATCATCGCCTTCTTTTCTATGCAAATAGGCGTGCAAATGGTCATAAAGCAGGGTGCCTTCGCAGCTTTGAGCAATGTCATGCGCGGCTTCCCAATCGCCTCTTGCATCGTGGAACAAGGCTTTTAGAAGGATATTGCCATCGGATGGAAATATGCCTGAAATGATACAATGGTCAAATTCTGAATGTGTCATGGGGCAAAATTAATGCTTTTGAGCATAAGCAATCACTCACAGTAGTGTAGATTAAATATTTTTAGAGTTATGAATGTTAATAATTTATTAGTTGACAGCTTTGCGAGGGTTTCAAACCCTCGCAAAGCTATTCTAAGAATTTATAAAATGGACTACAGGTGGTATTACAGCGAAAGGTTTTTGAAATTTTTTCCTCACTATTGTATATTTACTTTTTCAAAAATAAAAACATCATTCCTATGCGTGCAATCATCGTCATATGCTTTCTGTTGGGATTGGGCAATCAAGCCTTTGCTCAACTTAAATTGGCCCGCCTTTTTTCTAATCATGCTGTTTTGCAGCGTCAAAAACCGTTGCCTGTTTGGGGTTGGGCAACACCTAATGAAGCGATTTCTGTTTCTTTAGCCAATCAAACGCTCACTACACAAGCCAATACTGAGGGGGAGTGGCGCGTTACATTTTCACCTTTAGAAGCTGGCGGACCCTATAAATTGGCGGTTTCGTCGCCTAATGAAAAACTTCTTGTTGAGGATATTTTGATGGGTGAAGTTTGGCTTTGCTCAGGTCAATCCAATATGGAATGGACGGTTGCTCAAGCCGATAATTTTTTGAAAGAGCGTAAAAATGCGGATTTTCCTCAGATTCGGCATTTCAAAGTAGAGCATGAAGTGTCTTTACAACCTGAAAAAGACTTAAAAACAGGCGAATGGAAACTGTGCAAACCTGAAACAGTGGGCGGATTCACAGCGATTGGTTTCTTTTTTGCGCGTGAAATCCATCAAAAACTTTCCAAAGCAGGTACTTCTGAGAGTATTCCTATCGGGATTCTGCACAGCTCATGGGGTGGTTCGCAGGTGGAAGGTTGGATAAGCAAAGAGGCTATGTTGGGTTCAAATGAGTTGAAGGATTACGCTCAAAATTTACCAACCACTTGGGAAGAAGCGGATGTACGTTTGAGTAGAACCATTAAAAAGCGAACGCTCGGAAACGCTGATGCCAACCCGACGCTTGATGATGAAAAACGGTATTTACAAGCCGATTACGATTTCTCAAAATGGTTCACTGGCGATGCCCTCGGGCAATGGGATTGGAAAGGCATTTGGGCTTGGCGAGGCAATGGTTTTATGGCAAAAATGGTGGAAATGCCCTCTGAAATGACCAACCAAATCACTACATTAGGCTTAGCAGAGCATTTTAGTTACAATGAAATTTATATCAATGGCAAGCTCGTTTCAGCCGGCATACTGAGGGGGTCGCGTAAAATATTAATACCTGCCAATATATGGCAAGCGGGCATGAATAAACTCATGGTGAAAATGAACAAAGCCATCGAACCTGAATGGTATGGCTTGGGTTTGATGGGTTCTCCCACTGATTTATACGTTTCAAATGAAACGCAAAAAATAAGTTTAGCGGGCAACGATTGGAAGCTAATGCCTTCATTTTCAGAGCCTTATACATTTGCACATTTGAGTAATAACGTAGGGGTGAGTATTTATAATGCCATGATTGCACCGCTTGTGCCGTATTCTATTCGAGGGGCATTGTGGTATCAAGGCGAGTCAAATGCCAGTCGAGCTTATCAATATCGCCAAACTTTTCCTTTGATGATAGAGGATTGGCGCAAGAAATGGAATGATGAATTTCCGTTTTACTTTGTGCAATTGGCGACTTACGGCAACAATCAAAACAGCAACGAAGGCAGTAATTGGGCAGAATTACGAGAAGCACAAACCATGACGCTCAAATTGCCCAAAACAGGCATGGCTGTCACCACAGACGTCGGTAATCCCAAGGATATTCACCCCACAAACAAGCAAGATGTAGCAAAACGATTGGCTGCGAATGCGTTGAAAATGACCTATCAACAAGACTGTTTGCACAGCAGCCCGATGTATAAATCTATCTCTTATGAGAAAGATAAAGCCGTCGTGACTTTTGATTTTGTCGGCAAAGGATTGATGGCAAAAGATAAATTTGGCTACCTAAAAGGGTTTGAAATTGCTGGAGACGACCATGTATTTTACTATGCAAAAGCAGAAGTACAGGGGGATAAAGTCATTGTTTTTCATCCGAAAGGTTTAAAACCGGCGGCGGTGCGGTATGCTTGGTCAGATGCACCTGAAGATGCTAATTTATTCAATTCCGAAGGCTTTCCGGCTTGCCCTTTCCGCTCCGATGATTGGCAAGGAGTGACGATGAAGAATAAATTTGATTGAAATTATTTCAATGAAAAAGAGTTGAAAATAGTATCTACGATGGGAAGCGTCTCCTCGAATTTATCCCCGCGAGCTGTGTAGGTGAGGGTATAAGCCCGCTTGCCTTTTACAAAATGCCATTGCCGTATTTTGACTTTATACTTGCCCATATCGCCTTCGCTGATGATTTCTTGATAAGCGAATTTGGCAGTCTTTTTCCTCACCGATTGCTTGATGACGGCATTTTTCAAGGTGCTTTTCAATTGCTCGTTCGCTTTTGTAGCATATTTTCCCAATTCGGGCGTAGATTCTTTAAAAGTATTCACTATCAAATAAATATTATCCCGATAGCCCTTATCCGTGCTTTTTTGAGGTTTGAACATTTGAAAATCGGTGTGTTCGGGTAAAATATCGGACATTTTCCAACGGCTTGGATAAACAAATGAGTATTGAGGTTTATCAAAATTATCCCATTTATCGACGGTGGTGGCGAGCAAATCATTGATGGTGAAGGTGTTGAAAAGGCTGTCCACGTCACGGCTCATTTTATCAAAAATAGCGTCTTTGGCATCAAAAGTTAACTCATACACTTTGTCATTGACGAAAAAGCGGCGTTCTTTTATCTTACGTTTGATTTTACCAGCATTGTTTTTAGTGATTTTTTCATGGTATTCGACCACGCCTTTTTTAATGCGTTGAGCAGAAATGAGCCCTTCGCCATCGCGCTGTAAATTTTGGAATTGAGCGGTATAAGCATCCAAATCGCCATACAGACCGTCTTCATTTTCCATAATCCGCAACTGAATAACATCGCGGTCGTAAGGCTTTTTCATGGTCGCAGCCGTAGCAATGACAAAAGGTGCGCCCGTCATAGAATCCATATATTGAACCCATGTTGCCTTAGGATAACTAATGGAAAAAAGAGGATTTTTGACGGTTTTCCAATGGATTGTATCAATTTGGGCAAAAAGGGTGGTTTGACCTAATAAAGTTAAACAGAATAAAATTCGAGTTAGTGACATACGGAAATAATGAAATACAGAAATGATGAAATAATGTTTGAATGATTAGAGATTATCTGATAATTAAATGGTGCGCAAAATTAGAAATAAAGTTGAAAATACTGAGGGGGTGAAAAGAAACGAGTTAATGACAAAATTTAATACATTTGGAATAAAAAATTATGGAAGAAAAGAAGGTTGTGCAAAAAGAAGAAAAGAAGGTTATTCAAAAAGAAGAAATCCGATTTTTAGAAGGACCGCAATCAAGATGGGAGGATTTTAAGATGACGGTGAAAGTAATGCTTGATTTTATTCGGGGCTTTCGAGCATTGCATTTTGTAGGTCCCTGCGTGACCATATTTGGCTCGGCGCGGTTTGATGAGCATCACGAATATTACAAAATAACGCAGGAGCTTGCTGCTCAAATTGCTCGGATGGGATTCACTATCATGACAGGCGGCGGTCCGGGCATTATGGAGGCAGCTAATCGGGGAGCGAGAGAAATTGGTGGTCGGTCGGTCGGCTGCAATATCATACTGCCGAGAGAACAGAAGTATAATCCGTATTTGGATAAATGGGTCAATATCCGTTATTTTTTCGTTCGCAAAACCCTTTTGATTAAGTATTCTTACGCGTTTGTGGTGATGCCCGGTGGATTTGGAACGCTTGACGAATTTTTTGAAGCCATCACCCTCATTCAAACGGGGAAATTGCTAACTTTCCCCATTGTCATTTTTGGAAAAGCTTATCACCAAGACCTTTTGGAGCATATAGATAGGATGGTACTGAGGGGTACTATTGCAAAAGAAGATTTGAGTCTATTTTTAGTAACGGATTCTATTGAAGAGGCGGTAGAGTATATTCATCAAAATGGCATTCATCGTTTCAATTTGCAACCTAAAAAAGACATTAAGCCATTTGCATGGTTGTTTGAAAAATAAATACTCATTTCCATTTTTCAAGCATAAAGCTTTGTTATATTTTTTTTAATTGAAAACAAAAAATTGAACAACATGAAAAAAATTAGCTTCTTTTTAACCATCATCGCTTTAGCGAGTGCCTGTAATCAAACGCCTGAAAACAAAACAGTGGCTACAGCAACGCCTATCCAAGACATTCCTACAGAAAAAGCCGTCGTAGAAGCCACGCTGACGGATGCTGAAAAAGCTGCTGGTTTCAAAATCCTCTTTAATGGTAAAAATACTGAGGGGTGGCACTCTTTTAAAAATGTGAAAGATACAACCTATAAATGGACGATATCGGAAGGCATTTTGTCTTCAAAAGGTGGTCATGCCGATTTGGTGACCAATGCCGAATTTGAAAATTTTGACCTCACTTTTGATTGGAAAGTCGGCAAAGCGGGCAACAGCGGCGTGTTATATATGGTGCAAGAAGGTGACACTTCAATCAGTCGCACATGGCATAC
>JAYTON010000565.1:0-17769 GCA_043747725.1 Saprospiraceae bacterium | reverse complement strand
GGTTTCTTCAACTAATGCAACGTTTAGTCTTACAAATGTTGTCACCAATGTTTTATGCAACGGCAGCAATAATGGCAGCATTGTTTTAACTGTAACAGGCGGAAATGGTAATTTTGCTTACGCTTGGACAGGTCTAAACGCATTTACTGCTACAACTAAGGATATTTCTAACTTAAAAGCAGGCAGTTATAATGTCAACGTAACAGAAAATGGTACAGGTTGCCAAGTGGCGGCATCAGCAATAACTGTTGCTGAACCTGCAGTAGTCAGCATCAGTGTCACTCAAAAAACGGATGTAAAATGTAAAGATGATACATCAGGTAGTATCTCAATAAATGCAGCAGGTGGAAACGGTGGATTCAATTATTCATGGTCAGGACCTAATGGTTTTACGGCATCCAATACTACATCAATCAGCAATTTGAAAGCCGGTACATACACCGTAACGGCAACTGATTCTAAAGGTTGTACTGCTAATACTTCAGTTACTATCATTGAGCCTTCAACAAAAGTCACTATTGGCACCCCCTCAGTAGTCAACGTATTATGCAACGGTGCAACGACTGGTTCAATCAATATTACTGTGCAAGGTGGTACTGCTCCTTATACTTTTGCTTGGAGCAACGGTAGTACGCAGCAAAACCTCAACAATATTGCAGCAGGTAATTATGTAGTGACCGCTACAGATGCTAATGGTTGTAAGGATACAAAATCCATAGATGTTACTCAACCTTCAGCTTTAATTATCTCGGGCACGACATCTAACTCAGTGATTGGTTGCGTCGGTACTATCACTTTATCAGTGACAGGCGGTGTTCCACCTTATTCTTACTCTTGGGTAGGCAATGGTGTTACAAATCCAAATGCTCCTAATCAGACAAATTTATGTCCGAATGAAATATATACGGTTACTGTCAAAGATGTTAATAACTGTATATCGACAAAACAGTTTACCATTACAGGTCAAATCGCGCCGCCTATTCGCTTGACTGACTCTACCGTTGTATCGCAAGCAGGCTGTCCAGGTCAAAATTTTGGTGCTATTAATATAGCTTTCACAGGTGGAAGAGCACCCTTCAGTTTTGAATGGATGAACTTCAGCGGTGCAATCATCGGTAGAGACCAAAACATTAAGAATTTAGTGGCAGGCAAGTACCGCATCAAAATTATCGACATGGTTGGGCAAAGCTATCTTTCAGGTGAAATAGAAGTTTTTGGTTCACTTTCTACTATTGATATCGGTGTAACAAGCATTTCTCCCGAATCATGTATAGGGGGCGATGGAGACATTAAACTGAGCGTAACAGGAGGCACACCCAGCTATACATATGTGTGGAATGATGGTGCTACTTCAAGAGATCGTCCTTTCATAAAAGCAGGTACTTATGGCGTTACAGTAAGCGATACAAGAGCTTGTCAAAGCAGCAAAGAAGGCTTCATCGTTAAAAAAACCCCTTGCTCTTTAACATTAAGTTCTGCAAATAAACCAGCTAATTGTTTTGGCGATAAAAACGGTTCTATCACCATCAATATTCAAAATGGTGAACCGACTTATGTCATTCGTTGGAGTGCAAATGACTCGGTGCGTATCAATAATTTGCCACGCAGAGATGGTACATATGAAATTAAAAATTTAGCAGCAGGAACATATGTTATCAGTATCACTGATGGTAATGGTCAAATGACAACTATTACAGAAATGGTAAAAGAACCAAATGAAATCGTTATTTCAAAAACGGTTAAAAATGATGCTGGTAATTGTAGTGGTAGCATTGTCCTCGGTATTTCAGGTGGTACGGGACCTTATTCTTATATTTGGAACGATGGTGCAACGTCTCGCGACCGCTTCAACCTTTGCGCCAATAATATTCTGAGTGTACAAGTGACGGATTCAAAAGGCTGTTTCAAATCAACGGCTAATGATACCATCAAATCAATGATTGAACCTACTACTTGCGCTACAATCCGTATTAATACCAATTTCGACGGTTTCAACCTTAAATGTTTTGGTGATAAAAACGGTTCTGCGTCAGTTGTTACAGTCACTGATTTATCTATCACATCGCCATTCCAATATGTTTGGGACAATGGTGAAACGGGCCCTACATCTTTCCAATTAGCTGCGGGAGCGAGAACAGTGCGTGTATTAGGGGCTAATGGAAGAAGTTGCATTGCCAATTTTGCGATGAAAGCACCCGATGAAATAAAAGTGAATGTTATTTCAAATAGTCAAGGCTGTTCGCTGGAAACGGTAGTTAGAGGTGGCGTTGCACCATACAGTTATAAATGGTCAACTCCAAAAGCTGATACGAGTGTCAAAATAAGCGGCTTGACTGCTCAAAGTAAATACTTCGTCATTGTAAAAGATAAATATGGTTGTACAACTGATCCAGGCATCGGTACAGTTGAATGTCAAGAGTATTGTCTTAAAGGGCCGGGCGTATTAACACCTAATGATGATGGCAAAAACGATAAATTTGTCATACAGAAATGTGATTATAAAAATGTTCGTTTGCAAGTTTTCAATCGTTGGGGTCAATTATCTTATGAAAATAATGATTATACCGATCAATGGGAAGGCTATAGCAGAGATGGTAAAGATGGTAAAGAGTTACCAGAAGGCGTCTATATGTTCATCATCCGCGCACTCCAAGCCAATGGTATTGAAAAAATTGAAAAAAGTACCGTATCCATTTTAAGACAGTAATTTTTATTGAAAACTCAATGTGAATAAAGAGAGATTTTTATCCCCTCAGTAAATGAAGTAAAAATCTCTCTTTATCCGCTTTCTTTCTCAAAAATCAAAAATCTTTTAACAATGAAAAAAATATTACTTTCGATAATCGCCGCAGCCGTCCTATCATTCTCAGCACAAGCACAGGATGAAGCTATTTTCAGCCATTACATCATCAACCCGATGCTTGTCAATCCGGCTTTCGCAGGCTTCAACGACAATGTTCAGATATTCGGACATTTGCGCTCGCAATGGGCAGGTTTTGATGGCGCACCTAAAACGTATGCCTTGACATTAGATATGCCCGTTACAGAAAAAGTAGGCTTAGGTGGCTTACTTTTATCTGAAAAATTCGGCGTCATGAACCGCCTGCGGGCTCAAGTAAATTATGCCTATCGCTATTCTACTAAAGGTTTGAAATGGAGCGTCGGCTTTTCAACGGAGTTTCATAAAAGCAAAATAGACCCTTCTATTAACGATATTAATCTCAACCCGCTCGTGGATAGAAATGATCCACTTGTCATGGAACGCATTAAAGGCGTCACTGTTTTTGATGCCTCTTTCGGCGCTACTATGCTCATTGACGATCAAATTATCCTGTCAGCATCTACGCCTAACCTTATCCGCGCTCGTTTGGGTGCTGATGACCTCTCTAAAAGCCAACGTACTTTTTTGCGTCAGTTCATTGTCATGGGTGGTTATCGCATCAAAAAAGATCAATTGATATTTGAGCCATCTTTGCAAGTCCGCAAAGTGTATCAAGCCCCTTTTGAAGTAGATTTAAACTTCAAAGTGAATGCTTTTGAAGATAAATTAGTAACAGCCTTGACGCTTCGTCCGGGCAATAGCGGTCAAATTGGCTTCCTCCTCGGTACAAAGCAGCCTGGTTTTCAAGTCTATTATTCATACAATAGCTCATTGGCGGAGTTCAAATCATATAACCGGACAGCGCATGAAATTACATTGGGTATAGAAATCAAGAAGCCTGAGAAGAAAATTGAGCGCGGCACCAAAAGATATAGAAATTAAATTTTTAAGACAACAAATTATATTCTCATAATAAAATATTGGTTTTTGGGATGGCCTCTCTACTGAAAATATTCGGTGGGAGGCTTCTCAATTTTAGTGAAAAATGAAAGTGAAAAACACTGAAGCGGCATACTTTTCATTTTTCACTAAAATTGCTTTTCACTAAAATTTTTCTAATCTCCTCCTCTTCCATTTTAAAAATAATAAACACATAAATGCCAAATAAAACAGTATTAAAAGCGATAAATACTGAGGGGGTCAATGCCAACGCTTCTTTCAGCATGTCGCTGATAATATAAATGGATAATGACAGGGCTAAAAACGAAGCAATGCGTCTAAGCGGATATGGCACAGGATAATATTTTTGCCCCAACCAATAACTCATCACCGCCATTGAAAAATAGCAAATTAAAGTAGCCCATGCCGAACCGACATAAGAATAAGTCGGTATCCATAACCAATTGAGAATCAAGGTAATAACTGCACCTATTAAACTCACGACTGCACCAAGCCGAGTTTTATCCGTCAGTTTATACCATATTGAGAGGTTATAATAAATACCGAGAAAGACATTGGCTATCAATAAAATAGGCACCACCGTCAAACCTTCCCTAAATTTTGCGCCAATAAAATACTTGAAAATATCAATATACAGCATCACCACAAGGAAAATCGTTGCGCAAATGAGGATAAAATATTGCATCACTTGAGCGTACGTTTGCTTGGCATCGCCCTCCTTTGCGCGGGCAAAAAAGAATGGTTCGGCAGCAAATCGGAAGGCTTGAATAAAGAGCGTAATCAATATTGAGAGTTTATAATTAGCCGAATAAATACCGATTTGTTCCTCCGCAAAAGTCTGATTGGGTATCATCGCCTTCAAAAGTACACGGTCAAGCGTCTCATTAATCATTCCTGCAAAGCCCATAAAAATAACAGGATAGGCGTAATGAAACATCTCATTCCATAGTTTTGAATCAAATCCCAAGCGCATCATCTTGTATTCTTTCATAAAAAATGGCAAAACAACAAGGCTACTCATCAAATTGGCGATAATCATCCATTTGATATTGACCCCCTCAGTAATTGGGTCGAGCGGAGCGAAAATTCCATGCTTAGATAAATATGGAATGAGCAAATAAAATATCAAATTCAAACCAATATTGACTCCAATACTCAATAAGCGCAACATAGCGAAGCGCATAGCCTCATTTTGAAGCCGAAGCCAAGCAAAAGGAATGGTCGAAATAGCATCTGCTGCGAGGATAATGGAAAAATATATGAAAAAAGATTCTCTGCCAGCATTTTTAGTAGTGTTCGCCAAAGGGGTAGCGAATAAAATAATGGAGAGACTTAATACAATAGCTGAAACGGTAATAGAAATCAAAGTGGTCGCAAAAACCCGTTCTTTATCTTCACTTTTTTGAGCAAATCGAAAAAATGCCGTTTCCATACCATACGTGAAAAACACGGCGATAAAAGGCACAAGTGCGTAAAACCAACTCGATACACCGTACTCAGCTTTTGAAAAAATATTGGTATAAAGCGGCACGAGCAAGTAATTCAAAAACCGCCCAACGATACTACTCAGCCCATACACCGCCGTTTGCCCGGCTAATTTTTTGACGATTGACATATTTTACTGGCATATTGCCGATTGATTAAAAACTCTAAATTTGCCACAATTTTAAATATTTTACACCGCATTTCAACAATTTCAAAAAGATAAGAAATATTTATGGTAGAAAACATCATTTTCGACTTAGGCAACGTCATCATAGATTTGGACATTGAGCGCACTTGGTTGCATCTAAAGCATTGGCTTGGAGAAGATTATGAATTAAATTTAAAAAACATTCGACAAGAGGAAGATATTTTTATCCAATTTGAAATCGGTCGTATCAGCGAAGAAGATTTTTTTGAAACGCTGAGAAATCTTGTTGAAGCACCCCTCAGTATCAGGCACTTAAAAGAGGCTTGGAATGCTATGTTGTTGCAAATTCCGCCTCAAAGGCTCGAGATGTTGAGCCGATTGAAAGAAAAATACAACATTTATTTATTGAGCAATACCAATCAAACGCACGTGGATTGGGTAGATGGCTATTTGAAAACGGTCTATGGTTTTTCTATTCAAGATTTTGACGAGCGTTTTTTTCATAAATCCTATTACTCACATCTCATTCATTTGCGAAAGCCGAACGACAATATTTATGAATTTGTGCTACAAAATGCAGGCATTAAAGCAGAAAATACGCTATTTATCGACGATAATGCACATAATATTGAAGGCGCAAAACGCGTGGGATTGCAGACAATTTTACACCCCGTTGGCGATGAAATAGTTGAGACAATGAAAAGTTTTTATTGAATATTAGGCGTTGAATATTATTCTTTCACATACAAATATTGTTTTAAATTGAAACAAAATACTGAGGGGGGCGTATTGTATGATGTTGAAAACAATTTTTCGACATTAACTCTTTTCTCCTTTGTAGCGCGACCTTTTTTGTTAATTTTGCATCGTAATACAATATTTTACAATTTGTTGAAAGTAAATATTGTTTTTATGATTACATAACTAATTGATTATCAATTTATTTCTATTTCACTCAACCAAAACATCGGAACCTTGGCTTTATTAAAAACTATTTCGGGCATTAGAGGAACAATCGGAGGACAGTACGGCTCGAATCTCACACCTCAAGATATTGTAGAATGTACTGCCGCTTTCGGAACATGGGTTTTGAAGCATAAAACTGGCAAGAAGGCAAAAATCGTCATTGGTCGCGATGCTCGCATTTCAGGCGCAATGGTGAGTGGCTTGGTCGTTGATACACTCATTTCATTGGGCATTAATGTTGTTGATTTGGGTCTTTCTACTACGCCAACTGTCGAAATCGCTGTTACAGACGAAGGAGCTGACGCGGGTATTATTTTGACTGCCAGCCACAATCCAAAGGAATGGAATGCCCTCAAATTGCTAAATTCTAAAGGCGAATTTATCTCCGCTGAAGATGGTGCAGAGTTTTTAGCGATGATTGAAAGCGGTGAAATTACCTATTCCGATGTAGATGATTTGGGTAAATATAGTCAAAATGACACTTATATTCAAAAACACATTGATAAGATTTTTGATTTACAAATAGTTGATATTGAATCAGTTAAGTTAAAAAACTATCGTGTTGTCGTAGATGCGGTTAATTCAACAGGCGCTATTTCTATCGTACCGTTGTTGGAGCAAATGGGCTGCGAAGTGATTTTGATTAATGGTGAAGTGAATGGTAATTTTGCTCACAATCCTGAGCCGCTACCTGAAAATTTGTATCAGCTTTCACGTGAGGTTTTGAATAAAAAAGCACATTTGGGTATCTCAGTGGATCCTGATGTGGATAGATTAGCTTTCGTTTGTGAAGATGGTGAAATGTTCGGAGAAGAATATACCCTCGTAGCTGTCGCTGATTATGTGCTTCAACACACGCCGGGCAATACGGTTTCTAATCTCTCATCAACAAAAGCCTTACGCGATATAACTGAAAAATATGGTCATCGCTATGAAGCGGCAGCAGTTGGAGAGGTAAATGTGGTGACTAAAATGAAGGAAATAAACGCTATTATTGGCGGCGAAGGCAACGGCGGCGTTATTTATCCAGCCTTGCACTACGGACGAGATGCGATGGTAGGTGTTGCCATTATGCTCACTGCACTGGCAAAATTTGGCAAACCTATTTCATTTTTAAAGAAAAGATATCCTGAATATACTATTTCAAAAAAGAAATTGGATTTGCCGCAAGGCGTCAACGTTGATACTCTGTTGAATCAATTGGAAGATAAATACCGCCCGATGAAAGATTGTTCGCGCAGTCGAATTGATGGTTTGAAAATAGAGTTCAAAGATGGTAATTGGATTCATATGCGCAAATCGAACACCGAGCCTATCATCCGTGTGTATGCAGAAAGTACTTCAGAAGTGATTGCCAATAATTTGATTCAAAAAATTAATCGCGATATTTACGAAATTCTGAATGCTTCGAGAGATGAGAATTAAGTTTGTAGTCTTTGGTTTGTAGGGTTTAGAACTAAAAATACTGAGGGGGTGCTTGTCGAACGACAGCACCTCCTCAGTTGTTTCAGACCTCGTTATGACAATTTAAGGCATTTGAAACTGTTTTAAATGAATTTTGTTTAATTTTGCTTAACAAATCGTAGCGCAGAACTCCAGTTCCGCATTACACTCGTAAAAAAAATGCGGAATCGGAGTTCCGTGCTACAGTATAATATGAGAGTTTATTTCGACAATGCCGCCACCACGCCCATCGCTCCCGAAGTCATCGAAGCGATGAGCCAAGCCATGCGTACAATGTATGGCAATCCCTCAAGCATCCATGCCGATGGGCGTGTTGTCCGCACTGCCATTGAGGAAGCCCGTAAAACTGTAGCGAAGTGTATTCAAGCAGGTATCGGTGAGATTTTTTTCACTTCAGGCGGTACGGAATCCAATAATATGGTACTTAAAAATGCCGTTCGAGATTTGGGTGTAAGGCGTATTATTACCTCCCCCATTGAGCATCATTGCGTATTGCATACTTTGGAGTCGCTTCAAAAAATGACTGATATTCAAGTAGATTTTGTAGAAATTGATGAAAAAGGGCGTATTAATCTTGAAAATTTGAGACTCTTATTATCGAAAAATAACGACTCCTCAGAGGCAACATCCCCTCAGTCAAACGGTAAAATATTGGTCTCTCTGATGCATTCCAATAACGAAATAGGGACGATGATTAACCTTGATGAGATTTCAAAAATATGCGAGGAATTCAATGCTTTTTTTCATAGCGATACTGTTCAAACGATGGGCTATTTTCCGATAGATGTTCAGAAAACGAAGATTCATTTTTTGACGGGAGCAGCGCATAAATTTCATGGATCTAAGGGTGTGGGTTTTGTTTACATCAACAGCGATGTCACGCTCCATCCATTTATTGACGGTGGCTCGCAGGAGCGCAATATGCGCGGTGGCACTGAAAATACGTCTGGTATCATCGGCTTGGCATTGGCATTAAAAATGGCGTATGAGGATATGTACGACCGTCAAGATGAAATTATAGGCATACGTAACTATTTAAAAAACAGTCTGTTAGATACTTTTGAAGATATTCAATTCATCGGAGATAATACTGAGGGGGCATACCATTATAAAGTATTGAATGTCTCATTTCCATCTTCTATGAAATCGGAATTCTTGCTCTTCAATTTGGATATTGCAGGTATTTCAGCATCGGGTGGTTCGGCTTGTAGTTCAGGAGCTGAGGGTGGTTCGCACGTCTTGGACGCCTTGGATATTGACCCTTCGCGCAAGTGTATTCGGTTTTCTTTTTCACATTATAACACCCTTGATGAAGTCAATTATGTGATTGAAAAGTTGAAGACTTTGACGCCGTTGAAGAGGGAAATCATGAGTAATGGTGATAGGTAATTTTCAATTTCACTCATCTCCACTAATATATTTATAAGCCATCGTTGCCAAAGCAGCACCACCTAAACCACTGACCATATAAATCCATAAATTATTCCAAGTGCTCAAATGCGCTACGCAAGTCGCGATAGCCACTGCTGGATTGAAAGCACTGCCCGACACGCTTCCAAGTGTGTACATCAAAGCCGTGACGGTAAAACCGATAGCTAAACCGTAAAAGTTGTTCCCATCCAACGCTTTGGAAGTGGCAACGGTGAGAATCACCCATGTCAAAGCAAAGGTGCCTAACACTTCAGCAATAAGAGCAGGTACCATCGAAAAAAACTGAGGGGTTGAAGCAATGAGACCTACTGGCGGCTTGGCTGAAATCAGCACTGCCGTGATCATAGCTGCTGCAACGGCGCCTAAAATCTGCGCTATCCAGTATAATGCCATTTCTTTCAAATTGATTCTACCTCTCAAATATATAGCTAATGAAATAGCAGGATTAAATTGCGCTCCCGACAGATAGCCCATAGAATAAATCAAAACCATGAGCATAGAGCCCACTGCCACGGGCTGTAAATCAGCCGAAACTTTGCTGTAGGTAGTCATGCAGATAGTCAAAACAAGGAAAAATGTGCCGATAAACTCGACTATATATTTTTTCAGACTCATAGTCTTTTATTAAATTTTGTAGCTGTTTCTACGAATTCCTGCTAATTAGGTTTTCGATTTTACTTACTTTTGGGCAAACTTATTCAAAATTTAACAATGAAAGAAATTTTTTCTTTAAAAAGCAGTATAACAAATTAATTACAAAAAACCCGATGCCTGAAGTTTAGGCACCGGGTCTCGACCGTGTTAGCTCGTTATTTTACAACAACGATGGTTTTGAGACGGATTGTCATTTTAAAGTCACGATAGTTTACTTTTATTAACAAATCATTATATTTTATTATGAAAATAGCCTTGATTGGATACGGAAAAATGGGTAAAACGATTGAAAACATCGCGATACTGAGGGGGCATGAAATTGTGCTGCGCCTTGATGTCAATAATCCCGAAGATTTTGAAAAACTATCTGAGGCGGATGTTGCCATTGAATTTACTCGCCCTGAATCAGCGGTTGGTAATCTTGAAAAATGTATTGCGGCGGGGGTGCCTATAATATGTGGCACGACAGGTTGGCTCAAGCATTTTGACCATATTGCTGCCTTGACCAAAGCTCAAAACAGCTCATTTTTTTATGCTTCTAATTACAGTATTGGTGTCAATATTTTCTTTGAAATCAATAAGCGGCTGGCTGAAATGATGAATACACAACCTCAATACGATGTGAAAATGGAGGAAATTCACCACACTCAAAAGCTCGATGCGCCAAGCGGCACAGCTATTACATTGGCAGAAGGTATTTTTCAAAATATAGACAGAAAAACAAATTGGGTGTGTGCACCTGAAAACAGCTCAAATACTGAGGGGTCTGAAAAAGACATTATTATTACAGCCAAACGCATTGACCCTGCACCCGGTACGCATACTGTCACATACGATTCACCGATTGATACCATCGAAATTACACATACTGCACATTCGCGCGAGGGTTTTGCAACAGGTGCGGTGTTGGCGGCTGAATGGCTTTATGGAAAAAAAGGGGTGTTTTCGATGAAAGATATGTTGGGATTTTAATCAATAACAACTCTACGAGGGTTTTGAACCCTCGTAGAGTTTTGTTATCATTGGGAATTGCAACACACCTCCTCAGTAAAAATGCTATTTTAACAACAAAAAGTAACTTTTTTCAAGATGAAATACACATTTCTACCTCTATTTATCCTCTCCATTTCAAGCACAATCATGGCTCAAAATTCTACCTACCTCAAGGCAGATAGGCTATTTGATGGAGAAATTCTACATGAAAAATGGGGTATTCTATTCAAAGAAAATATTATCGAAAGTGTTGATAATCAAGCAGTTATAGAGAAAAATTTACCGCCAAATACTAAAACGATTGATTTAAAAAATGCTACCCTTTTGCCTGGTTTGATTGAAGGGCATTCCCACCTTTTATTACATCCTTACAACGAAACCAATTGGGATGATCAAGTGCTCAAAGAATCGAGGGCTGAACGAGTAGCCAGGGCAACCGTCCATGCCGAAAGAACGCTGAAAGCAGGTTTTACAACCGTCAGAGACCTCGGTACTGAGGGGGCAGATTATGATGATGTGGGTTTGAAAACAGCCATTGAAAAAGGGGTGATAAAAGGACCGCGTATGATAGTGGCTACGCGAGCACTCATCGCGACGGGCAGTTACGCACCTAAGGGATTTAGTGCCGACATCACTATTCCACAAGGCGCGGAAGAAGCTGATGGCATAGACAATTTGACTCAAGCCGTGCGCCGCCAAATCGGAAAGGGTGCGGATGTTATAAAAATATATGCCGATTATCGATGGGGTTTGATGGGTGAAGCCAAACCAACTTATACGATTGACGAAATAAAACGCATCGTGGAAGTGGCAGCGAGCAGTGGTCGCCCGACGGTGGCACATGCAGCCTCTGCTGAGGGAATGCGCCGCGCGATACTCGGTGGCTGCGAAACGCTGGAACATGGCGACGCAGGCACACCCGAAATTTTTAAACTCATGGCATCAAATAACGTTTGCCTCTGCCCGACCCTTGCTGCGGGCGATGCGGTCAGCCAATATCGGGGTTGGCGAAAAGGGATTGACCCAGAACCCGAGCGCATTAAAAATAAACGGGTAACTTTTAAACAGGCGTTGGATGCGCGGGTAAAAATATGCTTTGGTGGTGATGTCGGCGTTTTTCCTCATGGCGATAATGCACGTGAACTTGAGATGATGGTGGATTATGGCATGACGCCACTTGAAACGCTCAAATCTGCTACGAGTATCAATGCTGATGCCTTTCATGTTGCTAACAGAGTGGGGCGATTACGGAAAGGACTTTTAGCGGATATTATTGCTGTAGAAGGCAATCCGATTGAAGATATTAAAGCGATTCGCAAAATTCTTTTGGTAATGAAAGATGGGAAGCAGTAAACTTTCAAAAAAAAGACAAAATACTGAGGGGTATTCTTTTTTTTAAAATAAAATAGGCTATCTTTGCACCGCTTTTGAAGAAAAGCTCAGTTTTTTACTAAATATTCTACCCGAGGCGGGCGTGGCGAAATTGGTAGACGCATCAGACTTAGGATCTGACGCCGCGAGGTATGGGGGTTCGAGTCCCTTCGCCCGCACTTATTAAGGCTGACTCAAAAGTTGTGAGTCAGCCTTATTTTTTCTCTCCTAATTCGTTGATTTTCAACGACTTTTATTTAATAATTTTTCACCATTAATTTACAATAAAAAATGTCCAACGTCGTCAGAACAGATATTGACTCGGTGAATGCCGTATTGACGGTGACTATTCCGAAGGAGGAATATCTCAATAAAGTCCAACAAGATATAAAAAAGTATTCACAAAAGGCACCCATGAAAGGCTTCCGCCCAGGCAAAACGCCACCTACATTGGTCAAAAGAATGTACGGTCAGCAATTCCTGATGGACGCAGTGAATGATAAAGTGCAGCAGCATTTGAATGAGTATTTGCAAGCTGAAAAAATGGAAATGCTGGGTCAACCGATTCCTTCTTCTGAGCAAGATAAATTCGATTTGGATTTGAAAAATCCCCAAGATTTGACATTCAAATTCGATATTGGTTTGACTCCTCAGTTTGAACTGAAAGGTTTGGAGGGCGTATCTTACGAGCGTTATGCTGTTCAGTTAGATGAGAAAATGGTGACGGATGAATTGGAAAAAGCACTTAAAGCCGGTAATGCCAATGAAGAAGTAGAAGGTGCGGTGCAAGCAGATGATGTTATTACCTTGGAAATAAAAGAAGTAGGGGGTACTTTGGAAAATGAGGTAGCGGTTTCTACAAATTGGATGACGGAGGATATGCAGTCGGTCTTTTTGACGCAATCAAAAGGCGACACTTTGACCATCAATATTTTTCAGTTGGAAAAAGAAACGACCCCTCAGTATGTCCGCAAATATTTCCTCGGTTTGGAAGAAACAGATGAACGCGAAGTGAATGAAAACTTTCATGCGACGATTATCAAAATTATGCGTTTGGCGAAACCGGTTATGGATGAAGATTTTTTCCAAAAGAATTTCGGCGTGGCGACTGAAGATGAAGCGCGTCAGAACATTATTATGATGCTGGGTCAGAATTATGAAAGTCAAGCGGATGCCTTATTATTGCGTGAATTTCAAGACCGTTTGATGAAAGAAAGTGCTGTTGAATTGCCTGATACCTTCTTGAAACGCTGGTTGAAAACGCAAAATAAAGACTATACGGACGACTTAATTGATAAAGATTATGACCGTTTTGCAGACAATATGCGCTGGTCGTTGATTCGGTCAAAAATTTTAAAAGATAATAATATCGAGATTACGCATGAGGAATTGAGAGCCTATTACGCCAATAAAATACGCGGTTATTTCGGTGGTATGCCGCTTGACGATTCTTTTATCGGCAGCCTTGTGGACAAAGCGATGGACGATGAAAAACAATTCAACGACCTTTACGAAGATGTCATGACTGAGAAAGTTTTCAATGCCATGAAATCCACTGCAACACTTGTCAATAAGCCTATTTCAGTAGATGAATTCAATTCAGTGATGGCAACGGCTCGTTTTGAAGCCTCCAAATCTCGCGGTGAAATCAGTGAGGTTGAGCCTGCGGAAGAAGTAGAAGCATAATTTCAATATTTTAAAAACAAAAACAGCCGCACAGCGTAAACTTAAAGGTCGCTTTTGCGGCTGTTTTTTTCTGAAATTTCAACAAAGAAGATAAAATTGCGTTTCATTTATTACATTTATGTTTGATTAACTCTGTCTGATTAACGCACATTAATTTAAAATCCATTTTTAAAAATACACTAAATAGAGACCGATTATGATTCCTAAAGATGAGTTTAAAAAATATGCCACCAAACACATGGGCATGAGCACTATGCACCTTGAAAAATTCATGGAAAAAAGTGTTCAAGGCGTATCCGTACCGAATATCCATAATTTCACGCCAGCAGTTATCGAAGAACGTCAATTGAATGTTGCTCAAATGGACGTATTCAGCCGTTTGATGATGGATAGAATTATTTTTTTGGGCGTTGCTATTAACGATTATGTTTCAAACGTTGTTCAAGCGCAACTTCTTTTCTTAGAAAGTACCGACCCTAAGCGCGATGTTCAGATGTTCATCAACAGCCCGGGCGGTTCAGTGATTGATGGTTTTGGTATTTATGACACGATGCAATATGTTTCTCCCGACGTTTCTACCATCTGTACGGGCATGGCGGCATCAATGGGTGCTTTTCTATTGTGTTCAGGTGTGAAAGGCAAACGCAGTGCACTCACTCACAGCATGGTGATGATTCATCAGCCATCAGGCGGTATGCAAGGGCAATTTTCAGACATGGAAATCAGCTACAAACTCATCAAAACACTTCGCCATTCATTATATACGATTATAGCTGATAATTGTGGAAAGACGTTTGAAGAAGTTGAGAAAGACTCTGATCGCGATAACTGGATGTCAAGCACGGATGCTAAATCATATGGCTTGATTGACGAAGTATTAGTCAGAGGTGTTAAAAAAGTATAATACTAAACAATGAGTCGAAAAAATCCGGGATATTATTGCTCTTTTTGTGGACGAGATAAGTCGCAAGTGGGCATTCTGATTGCAGGTGCCGAAGGGCATATCTGCGAAGTCTGCGTAGAGCAAGCCCTTGAAATAGTTGAACAAGAAATTGGCACAACCAACCCTGCTGCTAAAAAGAAAAAAGGTGCTAAAAAAGAGGAAAAAGAATGGACGCCTATCGTTAAAAAACCGGCCGAAATCAAGGCTTATCTCGATCAATATGTCGTCGGTCAAGATGATGCTAAAAAGGTTTTGGCGGTAGCCGTTTACAACCATTATAAAAGATTGGGTCAAAATACCCGCTCCAATAGTGTTGGTGAAATCAATGAATGGGAAGATGTGGAGATTGAAAAATCCAATATCCTTTTCGTCGGGCGCACAGGTACGGGCAAGACGTTGATGGCTAAAACCATCGCCAAACTCCTCAATGTGCCTTTCTCAATCGTGGATGCTACGGTATTTACGGAAGCGGGTTATGTGGGCGAAGACGTGGAAAGTATGCTCGCGCGCTTGCTTCAAGTCTGCGATTATGATGTCAAAGCTGCCGAGCGCGGTATCGTTTATGTCGATGAAATTGATAAAATTGCTCGAAAAGGCGATAATCCAAGCATCACGCGCGACGTATCAGGCGAAGGCGTACAGCAAGGTTTATTGAAAATGCTGGAAGGAACGGATGTGCAAGTGCCACCGCAAGGCGGTAGAAAACACCCCGAGCAAAAGCTGATAACAGTCAACACCAATAATATTCTTTTTATCTGCGGTGGTGCTTTTGATGGCATTGAAAAAGTGATTGCCAGGCGCATGAATACCCAAGTGATTGGCTTCAATGCTGAAATGAAATCGCAAATTGACCGTGAAAACCTGCTGCAATATATCACACCGCAAGATGTCAAAAGCTTTGGTTTGATACCTGAGTTGGTCGGTCGTTTGCCAGTTTTGGCGCATCTCGAACCCCTCAGTCTGGAGACCCTCAAAAGCATTTTGACAGAGCCGAAGAACTCTTTAGTCCGTCAATATCAAAAGCTCTTTGATTTTGAAAACGTCAAATTGACTTTTACACCCAGTGCTATTGAGTTTATTGCTAAAACTGCCTTGGATTATAATCTCGGTGCCCGCGGCTTGCGCTCTATCTGCGAAGCCATCATGACGGATTTGATGTTTGAAATCCCGTCATTTGAAGACCTTAAAGAGTTTGAGGTGACGCGGACATATGCACGGGAAAAAATGAGTAAATCGAAATTGATAAAATTGAAGGCAGCGTGAGACCCCTCAGTATTTTTCAATAAATTCGGATATTTGAGGTAATAAAAAATCGGTGCAATAGTGGTTGCGCCGATTTTTTTTGTTTTAACCTGTTTAGCTTTAAGACAAACCTGTTTCTAATACTGTTTTATATAGTGTGTTTTGAAGAAAGGCTCTACTCTTTGGGGTTGAATCTTTTTTAATTGTCGTTATTCAACCTTTGAAGTCGAAGACTTATAAAATACCACATAAAGGGACGCTTAATGGCCTAATCAGCATATCGAATCCTACTTTCAGCGAAAAATAAACAATTAATCTATCAAAAGGGATTTCGTTTCCTGCTTTTAGAATAATATTACCCTTTCAATTTTATTATAAGTCATCAATTTTAAATTTATATATTAACAATGAAAAATTCATTATTTTTTAAGATTTCCCTCTTTCTCTTGATTGGTTTTCAAGCCTTTGCAAATCCTGTCGAAAGAGAATTTTATGAAATCAAAATTTATACAGTCAACAGCAAAGAACAAGAAAAGCGTGTTGAGCAGTACCTTATAGATGCCTACATTCCTGCGATGCACAGAATGGGCATAAAAACAATTGGTGTTTTCAAACCTGTTGCAGCAGATTCGGTCTCTTTTGGTAAGTTGATTTATGTATTAACACCCATCAAAAACTTAGACCAATTATTAGTTCTTCCTACAAAACTCAATGCAGATGCCGCTTATTTGAGTGCAGGTAAAGACTATATAGATGCGGATTATAAAAATCCACCTTACGCTCGCTTTGAAGCCATCGTTTTACGAGCATTCCCAGACGCTCCACTGCTGAATCTATCCAAATTGAAAGGATCTAAAAGCGAACGGATTTACGAATTACGCAGCTATGAAGGCTATACCGAAAAAATACATCAAAACAAGGTGAAAATGTTTAATGATGGCGGCGAAATAAAGTTATTCGAAAGTCTTGGATTTAATGCGGTGTTTTACGGACAAGTGGTTTCGGGTAGCCACATGCCCAATCTAATGTATATGACGACATTCGAAAACAAAGCATCAAGGGATGAACATTGGAAAGCATTTGGTTCTTCGCCAGTATGGACAAAACTAAAGGCAGATCCACAATATCTAAACAATACGTCAAAAAAAAATACCAGTTATTATCTTTATCCTACTGATTATTCCGATCTTTAATTCCATAAAATAAAAATCCTTGAAAGCGAACATAACAGCTTTCAAGGATTTTTTCTGAAGGGATGGCGTTTCAAGCCAGCACATTTTATGAGCGTTCACACGATGTGCCAGCGGGTACCACATCAAGGATCAGAGATCCTTGACGAGCAGGGCAGGTACTGCTTTCCTGCAATCCGATTTTCCACCTGCCGCGAAAGCGTTAAAATGGCCATTCGCCGCATCATTTCCCTCTTTTGTCGAATGTATCGGGCCAATTGGGTTAGGATAGTTATTTTTGAGATACATAGCCTGTCGTTTGTCGAGGCTGGTATTTTCTAACCAACACATTACTTTATGCCTGCCACACTACCTCATTCCCGAAAAATTATTTTTATTGCTTTTTTGCTTTTTTACCTGCTCGGCCATTCCATTG
>JAYTON010000564.1:0-2153 GCA_043747725.1 Saprospiraceae bacterium | reverse complement strand
ATCGCCCGTTTGAACATAGATTTTTTCAACTAAAACCGAGTATTCATAATTCAAAATCTGTCCTTCAGATTCAGCTGTACCGAAAAAAGTATGTTGGCTTTGTCCTGCAAATTTATAAACAATGACAAAACACATTATCAAAGCCAATAACCATACGATATATAAAAAATTGAACTTCATGGGTTTATTTCTCAGATTGTTTTTTTAAACTTAAAATAGCCATATTTATAAATTCTAAAGCTTTTAAAAAATCTTGTTGCCGACTATCATCGTGAAAGAGGATTGTAAATTCGTAGTCTCTTAAATATATTTCTTCTTCTTTTATCCCATAAGTTACGGCATCTTGTTCCCAATTGTGACAATATTCATTCATGGCTTGTTCAAAATCTTCTCCCAATCTTGTTTTTTCATCACCTTTTATTTTCAATTTCCAAATGGCATGATGCCCAATATGAAAAGGGGTGAAACGAACTAAAGTAGCAATAGAACAAAAGAATACAATGCCTAAAATGGCTATTAAAAAACCATATAAACCACATGCTATCCCCGAGCCCAAGGAAGCAAACATGAAAACACTATCTCTGGGATTGCGCAATGCCGTGCGAAATTGAACAATATTTAAAGCACCTAACATGGCCAAACCTGACGCCACATTATCACCAATGGCTTGCAAAACCATCGTTGAAGTCATAGAACAAAGAATCAAAGATTGCAAAAAATTGGTGGCTCTATAAGTTCGGACAGACGTTTTATCGTAAGTAAACGCGACCAATGTGGATAACAAAAACGACAATAAAAAGGTAAATAACACCATTTCTATTGTTGGATTTTGAATTTTAGAGTAAACGGATAAAAAATTTTGCATGCTGAATTTTAATTATTATTATTTGTATTGGCAATAATTATTCCTAAAAGGCATGACTTATCCACAAAATGAAAAAAGCGATTGGAGAATTATTTCATAGCGAAAATTATCAAAACGGCATCGTACATTTCACGATATTTCATTTCGACCTGACCCGTAGTAATTTGCCATTTTCATCGGCAGAGACAACAATTTCAGTACCATATTTCAGGCGAAAAGTCGTCCCCTTCGATGCTTCTAAAGTAATAGTAACGAATTGAGGGTTTAAATCGGCAATAAGGGATTGATGAACGGTTTTTGAGTGATGGTTGCTTTAAATGCGTTTTCCGTGATAGCCTCTTGTGCTGTTGTAATAATTCGATGTGGATGAAATTGCGATTGCCTACACACTGACAATCAATGACTTATACATGTTTGAATAGGATTAAATCTTGAAAAATTGGTTTTAAAAAGTTTTAGAAAGACATGTAAGATTTAAATCATGCAGATATTTTAGAGAAGAAATGGATAGTTTTGAACACGGTATTTTTTAACTGAATTTGAATTAAAAACGGCAATTGAATTTTGAAATTGTATGAATTAGAGGAAAAGATAAAAAATATTTTTAAGTTCGTGATTTATTTATCCCCCTCAGTATTTCCTTTGTATTTATATGCAATATGTAAAAAATTGAATCTCAGTATTTTATAAATCATATCATTTTTAAAATGGAACTTTCAGAAATCCTGTATCATTTGGGCGAAGACCGTGAAAATTATTTCAATGCCGTTTCTACGCCTGTCATTCAATCGTCCAATTTCGTTTTCAAGGACTTAAATGTCTTCCGCGATATGCTCAGTAATGAATTGACAGGGCGCATATATTCTCGCGGCAACAATCCAACGGTGGAGATTTTAAGGAAAAAAATAGCTGCTCTTGAGAAGGCAGAAGACTGTTTGGTGACGGCAAGTGGTGCGGCGGCAGTAGCGGCGGCGGTGATTGGCAATGTGAAAACGGGGGATCATATTGTCTGCGTGAAAGCACCTTATAGTTGGACGACTGCACTCATGCAAAAGTTCTTAACGCGCTTCGGGGTCACCACTACTTTTGTAGATGCGAAGGAAATAGAGAATATTGAAAAAGCGATTCAGCCCAATACGAAAATACTATATCTTGAAAGCCCTAATACATTAACCTTTGAAATTCAAGACCTTACGGCGTGTACTGCGCTTTGCAAAAAATATAATTTAGTCTCCATCATTGATAACTCTCACTGTTCACCCATCTTTCAACGCCCCATAGAATTCGG
>JAYTON010000563.1:0-4166 GCA_043747725.1 Saprospiraceae bacterium | reverse complement strand
CCCGCTTTAGGCATCATGCCTGCTAATTCTCCATAACTCAGGGCTGCAATAATGGTGAGGATACCCGTCAAAACCCAAGTGAGTAGTATAAATGCTGGCGAACCAACCTGTTTAGCTACGCCCGCCGTGACAATAAAAATGCCACTCCCTATCATCGACCCCATGACAATCATCGTGGAATCAAACAAAGTGAGCGAACGTTTTAAATCTGTTTTTAAAGGATTGATTGAGTTGGTTTTCACGGATATGGATTGAATTTGAATAAGCGTCATGAGGACTACAAACTGCTATCTCTTTTTAACGGCTCAAAAAATAGTCTTCAAACGTTTGAATTTCTTGATTTTCAATCTCTCCACCTATATTTGAAGGTCTTTTCAAATCGCAGTGTATAAAGCCTGCTTTGTGCAACATCTGTAAGTCGTTTTTAAACACATCCACCATAATTGGCGTATTTCTACCTCATAAGCGATAATCTATGGGACGGATGCGTTACATGACCAACATTTGCGCTTGTAATTCCTCGTGATAATCCAATCGAATAAATTTAACAACCAAGTCATTAATCGCATTGGCATATTTCATTTTATCGGCTTCCGAACCAATATCAGACCGCGTATCGTGCGTAAAGAGTTTGGCGACTTCAGTATCACTCAGCACAATAACCGTATTGTTGGCGCCAGAGGATCATCGTCTTGGATATTTCATATAACAAAACTACATTTTTTATTTGAAACCGCAACTCCCTCAGTAAAAAAGCCTTTTGAGTCAAATGACTCAAAAGGCTTTTGGGTTTAATCAATCAAAAAAAGAATGAATTTACCTTTGTAGTCAATGAGTTACCTGAAGAAGCAGGTATTGACCCGATATTTCTATTGATGGATAGAATGCCTAATGATAATTTAAAACGCGTGGAGGAATTGAAATAAGGGATGGAATTTATTCCCTGCTGGAAGAAATACTGAGGGGGAGATCCATTTACGAGCAGCCCCTTTGATTGAAAATTGTGGGTTATTTGAATGATATACTGTGCCAGCGGGGCTTAATGTCGTAATCAGCATATCGAATCCTGCTTTCAGCAAAAAAGCAAAAAATTAATCTATCAAAAAGGATTTTTTTCCCGCTTTTAGAATAATATTGACCTTTCAATTGAATGAACAACCATCAAGTACTATATACTACTCATTTCGTAAAACATCTAATTTTGTCAAAAAAATAAGGACATAGAAACCGTTTAAAATTAATCTTTTAATGCGGCATTAAATTCCGCTTCTATTATAAGTCATCAATTTCAAATTTATATACAAAGCAATGAAAAATTCATTATTTTTTAAGACTTTCTTTTTTCTCTTGATTGGTTTTCAAGCTTTTGCAAACCCAGTCGAAAGAGAATTTTATGAAATCAAAATTTATACGGTTAACAGCAAAGAACAAGAAAATCGTGTTGAGCAGTATCTTAAAGATGCTTACATTCCGGCGATGCACCGAATGGGCATAAAAAGAATTGGCGTTTTCAAACCTGTTGCAACTGATTCGGTCTCTTTTGGTAAGTTGATTTATGTATTAACTCCTATCAAAACCTTAAACCAATTATTAGTTATTCCTTCAAAACTCAATGGAGATGCAGCTTATTTGAGTGCAGGTAAAGACTATATTGATGCAGACTATAAAAATCCCCCTTACACTCGCTTTGAAACCATCATTCTACGAGCATTTCCAGATGCACCGCTGTTAAATCTGCCCAAATTGAAAGGAGCTAAAAGCGAACGGGTTTACGAATTGCGCAGCTATGAAGGTCATACCGAAAAAATACATCAGAATAAGGTGAAAATGTTTAATAAAGGCGGCGAAATAAAGTTATTCGCCAGTCTGGGATTTAATGCAATGTTTTACGCACAAGTGGTTTCGGGTAGCCACATGCCCAATCTGATGTATATGACGACATTTGAAAACAAAGCATTAAGAGATGAACATTGGAAAGCATTTGGTTCTTCGCCGGAATGGACAAAACTAAAAGCAGAACCTCAATATCTCAATAATATGTCGAAGAATACCAGTTATTTTCTTTTTCCTGCTGACTATTCCGACCTTTAAATCTATAAAATTAGGGTAGCTACACCCCACGCTGACATATAATGCCCTTTCAGAGCTAACAATTCCAATATTTCATAGCACTGAAAGGGCATTATATGTTAGCGAAAGTTGCAATCCTAATTTAATGGATGGGTACGTCAAATTATCATATATACCCCAGTTATGGCAGTATTTGTTCGACCAAGATTTCGTTTCCTGCTTTATCATAATAAGTGCAAGTCATTTTATCAAGAGAAACATACCACCTCTCAATGCCTGTTTCAGCGCAATGTTTGCAGAAAGTCAAATAGTCTGTTTCACCCTGCTGATGAATTTTAAGGAAACGGACAAATTTTGTTTTGTCGCTGGAATCAGCAATAACCATATCTTCATACATAGATTTTGATGCAGTTCGATAATTATTATCACCGAAGTATTCCGTGTGGCTGTCTTTTACCCATGTTTCAAAGGCTGTAACGCCCAAGATTTTAATATCCTGAATGTATTGAGGAAAGCCTGATCCAGATTTTACTTTGCTGTGAGCCTCTTTGATTTGTTCTACTGTAAACATCTTTTTTTTGATTTTTAGTTGTTATTCCTTAATTCTCTTGACCATAAAAATTTTGTAAAACTATATTAAAAAGCCTTGAAAACACAACGTTTTCAAGGCTTTTTACTGAGGGGGTCTTTTTTTTATTGTCTATTTGTGATTTAACTTTTAAAGTTAGAGACTTAGGACACGACATAAAGGGTTCAGAGATCCATCGACAAGCAGCCCCGTTCTTTGATTGAAAATTGTAAGTTTTTTGAAAAACATTCCGTACAAGCGGTGCGTATGTTCGGCAGTACCGAAGTCAGTTTTGCAAAAATCTATTACTTTATCTTTTTGAACTCCTGCAGACCTGCATAAAATCCTACCCCAAACAATATAGTAATCAAACCTGCGAAATACGGTACGAATTCAATCATTTTTATTGATGTTTATAAGTTTTAAATAAATGCCGAAAGCCAATATGGAGGGCACCCAAATGCCAATAAATATGGCAGCGTTTGCTTCTCCTTTAAAATACAGTAATTCGGAATAAATAAGCGAGATAAATGCCGAGATAAATAACAATTTATCTGTTATAGTGAACTTGTTAAACATGATTTTAATAATTTTAAATTAGAAAGAGTGAATTCTAAAATGTCAATCAAAGGTAACATTATTTTGACAATTCAATTTTTTTGTTCAAATTATTATTCTCATGTGTAGTTTCCCACTTCGCTTGTCCAATATATGTTATGACAAAAATGACAAAAAACTCAATGACCAATAACAGCCTGAGCTTCAATCTCAATCATAAATTTTTCATTAGCCAAAGCGGTCACACCCAGCCATGTGCTGGCAGGTGGGTTTGTCGTGCCGAAACAGTTTCTTAATTCGGCTCCAATGATTTCTGCATCAGCGTCTTGATAGTTCACTACGTAAATTCTAAGCATCACAATATCTGTTAAACGCCCGCCAACGGATTCGATAGCAATTTTTAAATTGCTAAAAGCTTGTTTCGTTTGAATTCTCAAATCGTTTTCCCCGACTATATGGCGGTTTTTATCTAAATTGACTTGTCCTGAAATAAAAACCATTTGCCCTGGTTCACTGACCACCACTTGAGAAAAACCAAATTCCTTTGAATTGAATAATTCTATGGGATTTATATGTTTCTTTTTATTCATTTTTTGTACCCCCTCAGTATTTTGTTGCTTTTGTGTTAATGAGACCACACAATAGGCAAAAGGCGCAGCAGCCCCGTTCTTTGATTGAAAATTGTGCGTTATTTGAATTATATACTCCGCCAGCGGTAAGTTTATAGTTGGCTATCCTCCATTCTATTTTTTGTCAAAGCAATCAACAGCGTTACAAAACCGAGATACATGAAAAATCCTCTTATCCAACTTAGGTGCTGCCAAGTCTGCCCCCTTTGAAACCATTCTGATGCAGTAAGTGTATTGGAGTTTTTACTGTCAGCAAAAGCCATTAATCCGGGGACGAAATAAAGAGCAGTTGCAAGGATGGCTACGGTATAAATACCTATAGTAATTAGGATAAATTTTCG
>JAYTON010000562.1:0-5600 GCA_043747725.1 Saprospiraceae bacterium | reverse complement strand
ATTTGACCATTTCTATTCCGAATTTGGTCATGGAAGTTAAAAAAGCGACCAATGCTTGGATAAAAGAGAATGGGTTGAGCCCTTATTTATTTGCTTGGCAAGATGGCTATGGAGCATTTTCATACAGCCGTTCACAAATAGATGTTGTTTGTGAATATGTGCTGAATCAAGAAGAACACCATAAAAAACAAACGTTTCAAGAGGAATACCTCAATTTCTTAGAAAAATTTGCAGTACTGTATGATGAACGGTATTTGTTTGATTTTTTTGATTGAAACTCAGAGTCCAGCAGACTCATACGATTGTAGAAACAATGAATCAATAAGCGTTTGTCACGAGTCCAGCGGACTCATAAGTTTGTAAAAATAATGAATCATTAAGCGTTTGTCACGAGTCCAGTGGACTCGCACGTTTGTAGAAATAATGAATCATTAAACGTTTGTCACGAGTCCATCGGACTCACACGTTTGTAGCAGTATAAATTATATACACATATTTTGAATTTCTACAAACGTGTGAGTCCTTTGGACTCTTGGATGTGATGGTTATCATGTTGGGATTCTACAGATGTGTGAGTCCGCTGGACTCTTGGACGTGATGGTTGTCGTTGTGAAATTCTACAAACGTATGAGTCCGCTGCACTCTATATTGTAAAATATTTTCCGTGTTTAAATATAGTATAAATTATTGAAAATCAATCAGTTATATAAATTATGTACAAAGAATACAAAGGTTTAAACCTCCCTGAAATTGACAAAGACATCCTAAACTTCTGGAATACTGAGGGGGTGTTTGAAAAGAGTGTGGAACAGCGCGACCCTAAAAACTCGTTCGTTTTTTATGAAGGTCCGCCTTCCGCAAATGGTTTGCCGGGCATTCACCACGTCATGGCGCGGACAATCAAAGATATTTTCTGCCGTTTTCAAACGCTGAATGGTAAGCGTGTTGAGCGCAAAGGCGGTTGGGATACGCAGGGTTTGCCCATTGAATTGGCGGTTGAAAAAGAACTCGGCATCACAAAAGAGGACATCGGTAAAAAAATATCGGTGGACGATTACAACCACAAATGCCGTGAAACCGTCATGCGCTACAAAGACCTTTGGGACGATATTACCGTCAAAATGGGCTATTGGGTGGATCTCGATAATCCTTACGTCACCTACGAAAACAGCTATATCGAAACCGTTTGGTTTCTGTTGAAACGTCTTTATGACAAGGGCTATTTATACAAAGGCTACTCGATTCAGCCGTATTCACCGGCGGCGGGTACAGGCTTGAGCTCGCATGAATTGAATATGCCCGGCACGTATAAAGATGTGACGGATACGACGGTGGTGGCGATGTTCAAGGTCAGCCCCCCAACCCCCAAAGGGGGAGTTATGAGTAAGGCACAAGCTCACCCTTTGGGGGCGGGGGGGGCTGACTGGCTCTTTGAAGATGAAAATGAAGACGTCCGCATTCTTGCATGGACGACAACGCCTTGGACTTTGCCTTCAAATACCGCATTAACTGTAGGCGGCAATATTGATTATGTTAAAATTAAAACTAAAAACCCTTATACACATGCGGATGTGAGCGTGGTTTTAGCGCAACTTCTAGTGTCAAAATGGTTGGGCGGAAAAAATCAGCCAACGATTGAGCATCAAAGTGAGCCTTTCAAGGGTGAAATACTGAGGGGTATCGCTTATGAGCAATTGCTCAATTATGGCAACGAAATCCAACCAATGAATGGCAAAACCGATGCCTTCAAGGTCATAACCGACAATTTTGTAACGACAGAAGATGGTACTGGCGTGGTGCATACTGCCCCAAGTTTTGGTGCAGATGATCGTCGAGTGGCTGCTCTACACGGTATAGGTGACTTAACGCTCGTGGATAAACAAGGGAAATTTATAGATACCGTAGGAGAATTCAGCGGTCGCTACGTCAAAAACTATAAAGATGACCCCGATTATGTAGATGTGAACGTAGATATTGCCGTAAAATTGAAATTGGAGGGTTATGCTTTCAATGTTCAAAAATATGTCCACCCTTATCCCCATTGTTGGCGGACAGATAAGCCCGTTTTGTATTATCCGTTGGATTCGTGGTTCATCGCTGCTTCAAAAGCAAAGGACAGAATGTTTGAACTCAATCAAACCATCAATTGGAAGCCCGCTTCTACAGGTGATGGTCGTTTTGGCAAATGGTTAGAAAATTTACAGGATTGGAATTTGAGCCGCAGCCGCTATTGGGGTATCGGTTTACCGATTTGGAGAAGCCCCTCCCCAGCCCTCCCCAAAGGGGAGGGAGTTGACGCACTCACTTTGACAGGGGGAGCGGAATCTGAAAAATGTATCGGTTCAATCGCTGAATTGCAAAGGGAAATAGATAAAGCAAATGCTGTTTTAGGCTTAAACCAAACAGTTCCGCAAGATATGCACCGACCATATATTGACGAAATTATTTTAGTTTCGGATGATGGTCGCCCCATGAAACGAGAGTTAGATTTGGTAGATGTATGGTTCGATTCAGGTTCAATGCCTTATGCTCAATGGGGGTTGCCCCCCCTGCCCCCCAAAGGGGGGAGTTTCCCGACTTGGGCTACGGCAAATCCTGCAACATATAAATTTGTAAATGAGTATGCAAAAAAAAATCGTAAAAATCCTACGATTTCAGAGGCTGCTTTATGGGAGCAATTGAGGGGTAAAAAATTAGAAGGTTTTAAATTCAGAAGGCAACATCAGATTGATGAGTTTATTGTTGATTTCATTTGTTTAGAAAAACGACTGGTTATTGAAATTGATGGTGGCTATCATGAAAGCCAAGAAGCTAAAGAATATGATGATGCCAGAACTTCTTATTTAACTTTCAATGGATACAAGGTTGTAAGATTTAATAATGAAGAAGTTTTAGGTAATATTGAGGGAGTTGTGCATAAAATTGAAGTAGAATTGGCACATCGTCCTACGTTGACCCAAACGGATATTAAGAACGGAGCGCACTTGTCCCCCCCCTTTGGGGGGGCTAGGGGGGGCTTATTTCCTGCGGATTTTATTGCGGAAGGTGTTGACCAAACACGGGGTTGGTTTTATACGCTTCATGCTATTGCTGTGATGGCTTATGATTCAGTGGCGTTTAAAAATGTCGTGTCCAACGGTTTGGTGCAAGACAAAGATGGTCAGAAAATGTCGAAAAGCAAGGGCAATGCTGTTGAACCGTTTGAGACGATTGCTCAATATGGTGCTGATGCGACGCGTTGGTACATGATTTCAAATGCACAGCCTTGGGATAATTTGAAATTTGATCTGGATGGCATCACTGAAGTCCGCAATAAATTCTTCGGAACGCTCTATAATACCTATAATTTCTTTGCGATGTACGCCAATGTGGATGGTTTTCAACAAGATGAAATGAACCAAACGCCGATTGCAGACCGCATTGAATTGGATAAATGGATTTTATCAAGGCTCAATAGTTTGGTGAAAGAAGTCTCTGAATTGTATGCGACTTATGAGCCGACGCAAGCCGCTCGGGCGATTGAAAAATTCGTAGATGCTGATTTTTCAAATTGGTATGTGCGTTTGTCGAGAAGGCGTTTTTGGAAGCCAGCCCCCTCCGTCCCCAAAGGGGGAACTGCGAGCGCAGGGCAAACACCCCCTTTGGGGGCAGGGGGGCTTGATAAAAAAGCAGCGTATGAAACGATGTATGAGTGTTTGATGGTGGTTGCTCAATTGTCATCGCCAATAGCACCATTTTTTTCAGATTGGTTGTATAAAAATTTGACGGATGCTATAAGAGACAAAGCCGTTGAAAATAATACACCTTTGCGACACCCCTCAGTACATTTGACAGATTTGACAAAATATGATAACGCATTGATTGACAAGGAGTTAGAGCAGCGCATGGATTATGCTCAACGTATTTCGTCCTTGATTTTGAGCCTTCGTAAAAAGGCGAAAATAAGGGTGCGTCAACCGTTGCAAAAAGTGATGTTACCTATTTTGAATGCTGATTTTATACATCAAGTGGAAGGTGTAAAAGACTTAATTTTGGCAGAAACCAATGTTAAAGAATTTGAATACATCACCGATACTTCGGGCGTAGTTAAAAAGCGCATCAAACCTAATTTTAAAACATTGGGTAAGATTTTAGGAGCGAATATGAAATTTGCCCAAACCGCTATCGAGGCTTTAACGCAAGACGATATTGCTATTATTGAAAAAGAAAAAACATTCAATCTCGAAGTCAATGACACCATCTACCCCCTCAGTATGCACGACTTCCTCATCACGTCTGAGGACATTCCGGGTTGGGAAGTGGCGAGCGATGGCGAAGTGACGGTAGCGTTGGACATTACTCCAGACGACCTCTTAATAGCAGAGGGTATTGCTCGTGACTTAGTGAATAAAATCCAAAACATACGCAAGGAACGCAATTTTAAAATTACAGATAAAATCATAATCAAAATTGAAGAGAATGAAGCGATATTAGATGCTATTAATCAATTTAGGGATTACATAAAAAGTGAGGTTTTAGCAACTGATTTGATTGTTGTTGAAAGCCTACTTGAAGGAGAGATTATAGAATTGAATGATGAAGTATCCCTAAAAATAGAAATTAATTTGAATAATAATTTTCGTAAAGCATTACAAACTTAATTTTCAAAGTTGCAAAAGATAAAAACGCTTTTGAGAAAATAGAAAATCATATAGAAATTTTCAACAAACAAGAGTTGAGTATCAACTTGATAGAATGTGGTATTTTACCTGAATATTTTGACCATGATAGTTCAGAGGAAAAAATATGGGCAAAATTTTCTGATATTCTTTTGGCAAAATCTCTTAATTACTTAGGTATTAAATCTAAGGTATTAGGTGCAAGGGGTAATTCAGCTGATGTATTTGGGGAAACCGATAAATACTCTTTAGTAGGCGATGCTAAAACATTTCGATTGAGTAGAACGGCTAAGAATCAAAAAGATTTTAAAGTAAGTGCTTTAGACAGTTGGAGGCAATCAAATAATTATGCTATTTTGGTTGCACCACTTTCACAATATCCCAATACAAAAAGTCGAATTTATAGTCAAGCTATTACTAAAAATGTAACTTTGCTTTCTTACACGCATTTGCACTTTCTACTTGATTTTTATGAAGAAGGGCAAAATCTGCAATCCATTTGGGAAACAGGACGTAATTTGGCTACTAGTAATACTTCTGAACATCAAAACTCAGTAAAATATTGGGCGGCGTTAGACGAGGTAGTTTGTATAGTTTTAGGGCAAAGTCTCGATAAATTAAAAGAGTACAAGAAACTTGAAATAGAAAAAACAATTGCCATTGGTAATGAAGGTATTAATTTTTGGAAAGATAAAATCAATAGTTTTTATCATTTAAACAAAGATGAAGCGATTAAATTACTCATTAAGTCTGAAAAAATTGAAGCTAAAATTAAAACTATTGAGAAAGCGATTAAAATCAAAATTGTCTTATGAAAGATCAATATTTAAATAAAATTACCAATGATGATTGTTTAAAACATTTACAATCGTTGAATGATGAAAGTATTGATTTGTTTCTTTCAGATATTCCATACGGCATTGGATTAGATGATTGGGATGT
>JAYTON010000561.1:0-6107 GCA_043747725.1 Saprospiraceae bacterium | reverse complement strand
GTTGCGCGAGATTGGTAATTGGTTGAAAGTGAATGGTGAGGGTATTTACAACACTCGCAGATGGAATAAAGCCCCTCAGTATAAGAAACAATCATCCTTATTTTTTACTCAAAAAGGTGAAGATTTATATGCTATAACGCGCAAATGGGAAGATGTTATCACTGTTCAAAATGTGGCTAAACCTTTGAAAATCAATCTTTTAGGCTTCAAAGAAAATGTTAAATTTACTTATAAAAATGGTACTTTAAGTATATTCGCTCCGTTGGTCAATCCGAATACAATCCCTTGTAATTATGCTTGGACATATCAGATTGTAGAGGGGTTGAAATGATGGGAGTAATTTTAAAACACCCATAAATGATAGCAGCTTTTTTAAATAGAACCAAGCAAATTGAGCTAAAAAAGGTGAAAATACCCGAACCAAAAGCCGGTGAAGTCCGCATAAAACTCAAAATGATTGGGGTATTCGGCTCTGATGTTCACCTATTTTTAGGACATCGGTTATTGCAAAACACAAATCCAACGGCTTATGAAAATCGCCAATTGGCAAAAACAATGACGAATAGCGATTTTGAAGAATACATAAAGAAAACGCAAGAATAAGGAAATAGAACTTTATTTTTGAAAAAAAAACATCATTTTATTTACTTCCCCTCAGTAAAAACGTCTATTTTGTAAGAAAATATTGAAAAAATGAAAAACACGACGCTTTTATGCCTATTATTCACATGGCTTTTAACCTTTTGTACCAATGCACAAAACCCTGATTTTTCTAATAAAATCAAGGCAAAATCTTTCAATCCTGCTACTTTAAGTTGGTACAATGCCCCTGCTAAAAAGTGGGAGGAAGCCTTGCCTGTTGGTAATGGGCGATTGGGTGCCATGGTTTTTGGCAAGAATGGCGAAGAACGGATTCAACTCAACGAAGAAACATATTGGTCTGGCGGACCTTATTCAACGGTTGTAAAAGGTGGTTATAAGGTCTTGCCTGACATTCAAAAATTAGTTTTTGAAGAAAAATATTTAGCCGCACATAATCTGTTTGGGCGAAACTTAATGGGCTATCCTGTTGAGCAACAGAAATATCAAAGCCTTGCCAATGTGCATTTATTTTTCAACAATCAAGATTCTATTATCGATTACAAACGCTGGCTCGACCTTGAAACGGGCATTTCAGGCGTTTCATATAGCGCAAAGGATATTATTTATCAACGAGAAGTGTTTGCTTCCGCCCCAGATCAAGTCATTGTTGTCCGAATGACAGCGAGTAAACCAAACAGGATTTCATTTAAAGCCAATCTTCGTGGGGTTAGAAATCAAGCCCATTCCAATTACGGAACAGACTATTTTAGAATGGATGCTGATGGTTCTAACAACTTAGTTTTAACGGGAAAATCGGCTGATTATATGGGTGTAGAAGGCAAATTGAGATATGAAGCCCGCCTAAAAGCCGTACCCGAAGGCGGCACTATGCATACTGACGGGGTTGATTTAATCATCGAAAATGCTAATGCGGTTACTTTGTATTTTGCAGCCGCCACCAACTTTGTGAATTACAAAGACGTGAGTGCCAACCAACACCAAAGAGTAGCCGATTATTTAAAACAAATAGAAGGCAAATCGTATAATACCATTTTAAATGCGGCTTTGATTGACTATAAAAAGTATTTTGACCGTGTGTCACTTCAATTGCCAATCACACAAAATTCCTACTTATCGACGCCTGAACGCATTGAGAAAATACAGACAAGTCCAGACCCTTCTTTGTCGGCTTTGAGTTATCAATTCGGCAGATATTTAATGATTGCTTCTTCCCGTGCAGGTACTGAAGCTGCCAATTTACAAGGTATATGGAACGATGATATGAACCCTGCATGGGATTCAAAATACACCACCAATATCAATACGCAAATGAATTATTGGCCTGCGGAAAGTAGCAATTTGTCTGAATGTGTCGAACCTTTGGTGCATTTGATAAAAGACATCACCGACCAAGGCACGCAAGTTGCCCGTGAGCATTATGGAGCAAAAGGCTGGGTTTTTCATCAAAATACGGATATTTGGCGCGTGGCTGCACCGATGGATGGACCGACCTGGGGCACTTTTACTGTGGGGGGTGCTTGGCTTTGCACCCACCTTTGGGAGCATTATCAATACACGAAGGATACTGTTTTTTTAAGTGAAACCTATCCATTGATAGAAGGTTCTGTCCAATTTTTTATGGATTTTTTAAAACCACACCCCAATGGTAAATGGTTGGTGACAAATCCTTCCACTTCTCCCGAAAATTTTCCAGATGGCGGGGGCAATAAACCCTATTTTGATGAAGTAACAGCGGGTTTCAGAGAAGGTACAACGATATGTGCAGGTTCTTCGATTGATATGCAAATTCTCTATGATTTATTTGGATATTTCATGGAAGCTTCTGTCGTTTTGAGTAAAAACAGTGCTTTTATCCAGCAAGTGAAAAGTGCAAGAGAAAAATTAGTACCGCCACAAATCGGTAAGGACGGTTCTTTGCAAGAATGGGCAGATGATTGGAAATCGTTGGAAAAAAATCATCGCCATTTTTCGCACATGTATGGTTTGTATCCAGGCAAAGTTTTATATGAAAAAAGAACACCTGCTTTGATAGAAGCCTATAAAAAAGTATTGGAAGAACGAGGCGATGCGTCCACAGGTTTTTCAAGGGCATGGAAAATGGCATTGTGGGCAAGATTGGGCGATGGCAACAGGTCGAATAAAATTTATAAAAGTTTCATAAAAGAACAAAGTTGCGCTTCATTATTTGCCTTATGTGGCAAAGCCCCACAAGTAGATGGTGCATTTGGCGTGACCGCTGCTATGACGGAAATGCTCATGCAATCGCACGATGGGTTTATAAAATTGCTGCCTGCATTACCAGATGACTGGCAAACAGGCTCATTCAAAGGCGTTTGCGCGCGAGGTGCTTTTGAGTTGGATTATTCATGGCAAAATAAACACATAACCCAATTAAAAATAACCTCTAAGGCTGGCGAATTGTGTAGATTGGAAACCAAACCCAATATTAAGATTAGCAGTAATGCACAACCCGTGAAATTCAATACATTATCTGATGGCAATATTGAATTTAAAACCATTAAAGGGGGCGTTTATGTTGTTGAATAGAAATGGAAGCAAAAGAATACCCCTCAGTATTTTCAATAAAAATCAAAGAATTATTCAGCTTAATCTATCGTTTTTCATTGCGTAAGACCTGATTTTAAGCTAATAGCCTTTTTGCCCATAAAGATGATGGCAAGTGTAAGGGTATAGATGAATGTAGCTGTCATGATGTTGATTTTATTTTGAGTTAAAAGATTCTTTACGGTTTTTGATAATTGAAATCAATAGGCAACCCACCTGCTTTCAATATGCCTTTTTCAATGGTTATTTTCTTTCCCGAAGGCATAAATACCAGTACCCGCGCAGCATCAGCGGGCATGTAGATAGCAATTTTACCGCTGACATTTTTATGAATAAAAGTGCGGCTGACAGTGTCATACACATCGATTTTTTGTGTGCCAACATTGATTTCTATTGTTTTTATCTCTTGGTAAGGATTGAAAAATAGATAGGTCGGGTAGGCATCTGCCTTTCGGTACATATCTGTCAAACGGCAATCAATTTGTAGGATTTCAGGCACATTGGTGTTTTGAATCGTGCCGCCGAAAAAGCCTACATGACTGCTGCCATAGACTGAAAACATGGTTTGTTGGGGCATTCCTTTTTCCCATTGAGGTCCGTCGCCTTGTGCAAATGGGGTAATGCCTTTGAACTGCGGATAATGCGACTCTTTAATAACGCCTTCATAAGCAATAACATTCTTCGTGACCGCTTTATACTGAGGGATGGCTTGCAAGGAATCGGGCATCTCATATGGATAGCAAAAACGGGCAGCATTCGAGGCATTTAATGCCCATTTGCCTATTGCCCGAGCAGAGCGTTGGTCATACCGAACCATTGCCGATAAAGGCATCATCAAGTCAAAAGTATTCATTAAAAAACCGTAGCCACCATTATCAACGGTGCTACCTGCCAAGCCACTGACATCGTAACTGCCCCATTTATCCGCTAAAACGCCCCAACCTTCCCGCCCCACTGCTGAACCATCAAAAGTCCAATCGAGGAAACGTTGAATGTCGTAATGAGTACCGATTTCCACGTTCATCCGCGCACCGATGTAAGCAGCAAAGGGCATCATGGCTTCATAAAAGCGGTTTTCTTTTTGATTATAGAGAATATCCATCGCATTTTTGGCAGCGCGTAAATATTTCTCATCACCAAACTTGACCCAAGCCGAATAGAGAATAAATGCATAGCCGCCCGCCACATCTTCTTGCGTCGGTATGTGGTTTTTCTCAGGTTTCATGTTTTTAAAATCAAAAAAAGAATAGCTGTAGCTCTTACCCATCACCGAATCTGATTTGTAAAACTGCTCGGCGATACCCCTCAGTATTTCATCAAAATTTTGCTCTTTTGGATAGAAATTAGCGACACTGTAAAACAAGAGGTTGTTATGCACCTCATACCAAAAGTCGTTGCCATAGCCACCGCCAATGTGCGCGCCTTTATTCGTGAAATTCATGATGACATTCCAACCATTGTCTTTGTTGTAATAATTGCGGAGCATTTTGACATAATTTCTACCGTCTTGCTTGCTTTTGTCAATGCCGATGAGAGTAGCCCCTAATACAGCCCCCATAGCCCCCAATGCTTCGTGGTTTTCACCATTGTTGATGGCTGCGCCCATGCGAATGTCGCCCAAAGCAGTATAAATCCCAAACGTAGTATCTGGGAAATTTCTTTTCATGCCATCGAGCCAAATGAAAGGTAAGTTTTCTCCTTTTTGATTAAAATCGAAGATATAGCGGTCAAAATCCACAGCAGTTTGTTTCCAATCCTTGAAAGCATAAGGCTTTGGATGATTGGGCATTTTGTCCACGCGCGGAATGGGGCGTTGGGCAATGGGTGTGCTTGTGGTCAATATCGCTTTTTGACTGATGCAGCCCGTGAATAACAGGGCGATAATAGGGAATAGGTGTATTTTTTTCATAAATAAAATGGTAAATTAGCACTAAAGCTTCTAATACTGAGGGGGTTACAAATTCATCATTCATAATTTATCATTCATCATTCCGCAAGTCTTTCACAATACTTTTAGCCATAAAATAACCCATAAAATGCACCACCGCAATCACCAGCAAAGCATACCGCAAGGCAATATCCACACTGACATACCGTGCTAAAACAATAAACAAACCGCAGCCGAATAAACGACCCACATACAAACCCAATTCATGGTTGAAAATATAAGTAAATTCATTGCGCTTTTCTATTTCAGCCACCACATCAATGACTTTTAATTGAATGGGAAAATAGGCAATATCAAGCAAAGGGCGGGCAAAAAGCAAGCACAATATGAACAAAATAACGCCCACTGCTGAAAATAAGACAGCATTGAACAAAGCACCCAATACAAAAAGCGTACAGCCAATGCCATAAATCAAAACGCGATGAGCGGGCGTTGTCACCCTACCTAAAATATAAAGCAATACCGCAGATACTGCAGCTGCAACCCCTTGAATCAAGCCCAATGAGCCTTCTTTGCCCACGTGCGTCATGACGAGCATAGTGGGTGCAGTCACGATGTAGCCTTGTGCCACGCCTTTGAGCGCAGCGAGGCGCAGCATTTTATTCCACAATTTATCAAAATTAAAGAATAGGAAAGGGGCTTTCTTGGGGTTTTGAAACTGCCCATTGTGCACCAAAACCGAAGCAAAAGCCGAGAGAGCAAAAACAAAAGCCGTGATGATATAATACGCTACATTGACATTGCCGCCGAACCAACCGTTTTTATCAGTTGCTGCAATAAAGCCGCCCGCAAGCAAGGGAATACCGATGCCTGTGACCGTATAAAAAAAAGTTTCAATGCCGTAATAATAATTTCTATTGCCGTCTTTAGTAGTGTTGAGAGCAAGGAAATCGCGGTTTGCCCAAAAGAAACCGTATGACAATCCCATGATGAGTCCTGCCATAAAGACACCAAAAGTGCTGAGATTGTTGAGCATCATCATAGCGGTCAT
>JAYTON010000560.1:0-7990 GCA_043747725.1 Saprospiraceae bacterium | reverse complement strand
TATTTAGCCCATCATCAATCAATAAAAATAATACTTATGAAAAAAATTATAGCAGCCATTTTAATACTGATAATGATTAAAATGCAAGCGCAGGATACTTACCATCTTCAACTTTTGGATTCTCTCAACAAAAAATTTGCTTTGCCGACAACCGGTAAATGGGTTTTACCTAACACAGAGTCGGGCACTTTAGCGATAGTGGGCAATTATGGCGGCTCAACTTCGAGCATTACATCCACAAATACCTTGTTTACCTTAGGTCAACAGCGCAATGTTTCACAAGGCAATAACCCGTGGGATGCTGGACATACCTATAAAAATAAAACGGCGATACAAAAAGGAGATCGATTTCTCATCGTTTTTTGGATTCGTAGCTCTACGCCCAATGCCAAAGTCAATCTTTTTGCTGAAAACGTCACGACTTACGATAAGGAAATATACGCTACTTTAAGCCCAACGAGCACTTGGAAAATGTATCTCGCACCCATTGAAACTAAAGCGGCGTATGCTGTTGACGGGATGACTATTGGTTTGCATTTAGCCAATATTAATCAAACTGTTGAAATCGGTGGAGTGGCTTGTTTGAATTATGAAAAAAATATCATTTTCAATCAATTGCCCCTTGATTTGGACAATAATAAATATGTGGGTATCGAACCAGATGCGGCTTGGCGAGCAGAAGCCGCACAAAGCATCGAGCAATTGCGAAAAGCCAATTTTATAGTAAAGGTCAATAATCAAAATGGACAACCTTTAAGTGGTACTGAGGTTCGGTTTGAAATGCTGCAACATGAGTACAAATTTGGCAGTGCCGTAGTGAGTAATAAATTCAACGGTGGTAATGCCTTGAATCCGACTTATGAGCAAAAAATGCTTGATTTAGATGGAAAAGGACATGGATTTAACGAAATTGTCTTTGAAAATGACCTCAAATGGCGGGCATGGGAAGAACACTGGTTCAGTAGCCAAGCCGAATTGGCACAGGATATAGCGTGGTTAAAAGGTAAAAACATCAGTGTGCGCGGACATAATCTCGTTTGGCCCGGTTGGAATTATTCTCCCAAAGATATTACATCTTCTCAATCGCCTGACTATATTAAACAGCGCATTCGTGACCATATCAAAGCCATCTCAAGCTATGCGGGCGTCGGAAAAGAGTGCGTAGATTGGGATGTTATCAATGAATTGACTACGAATAATGACTATGCCAACCGTTTTGCAGGTACACCAAGTTACACAACAGGGCGTGAATTATACGCTGAAATTTTTAAGCAAACCGATAGCCTTATGCCCAATGCTAAAATGTACCTCAATGATTATATCGCTATTGAAGCCGGAGATGGCATTAATAGCAATATTCCCATTTGGAAGCAGCGAATTGATGAACTCTTAGCCAAAGGTGCGCCCGTAGAAGGTCTGGGTTTTCAAGGGCATTTTTCATCCGCGCCAACGGGTATTCCGCGTGTGAAAGAGATTCTCGATGAGTTTTGGAATAAATACCATTTGGAAGCTAAAGTAACGGAGTATGACATCAGTAATTTGGTCAATCCTGATGTTCAAGCCAGTTACATGCGGGATATACTGACCATCTGCTTCGCTCATCCGAGCATGAAAGGCTTTCTGATGTGGGGCTTTTGGGATGGTGCGCATTGGTTGGGTAATGCTCCTATTTACAATCAAGATTGGACAGTGAAACCCAGCGGCACTGCTTTCATAGATCAAGTTTTTAATAAATGGTGGACGGATTCAAAAATGAATACCTCATCAACTGGCGAGGCTTCGATTAGGGCTTTCAAAGGCAGATATAAAATATCCGTCAAATTGCAAAATGGTACAAGTCTTTCTCAAATCGTGGATTTTACAAAGGATTTGACGGTGAATTTTGTAATCAATACGACGAGTATCAATGAATTGACATCTGACTATAAACTGTCAATTTTACCCAATCCTGTTACATTTCCGCTTAAAATCACTTGGAATAGTACCTTATTGAATGAACCTGCTCAATTGCAAGTGAGGAATAGCATTGGCGTTGTAGTGTTTCAAAAGCCAGTCAATATGAAAGATGGAAGCATTGAAATAGATAATTTTAAGAGTGTCAACGGTATATATTTTGTTACTTTAAAAACCAAAAGCGGTTTGCAGACTTTGAAATTGGTAGTACCGTAGTTGTTTAAAAGCTTAATTTGAATTTGTTTATAAAATACGAATACCTGTTTGCTTGATTTCGTCAATAAAGGCATCGCCTTTTTCGAAGTAATCGGTTTGATAAGTTTGAATTTGAAAAAACATATATTCTGGGTTTAATTTAACAGATTTGTAATATTTTTCTATCCAAAATATTTAATCCTTCAAATTTATCTGCTACTAATACCACATCAATATCAGAACCTTCACGCTGATTATTTTTAGCATAAGAACCAAATAAAGCAACTTGCCTAAGTTGTAAGCCTTGCGACAAGAGTTTTTGGGCAAAATTGCTTACTTTTTCTATGGCAATTTGCTGAGTAAAAATAAGCGAAATTGAAATGTAGTCATTTTTAACTCATTATTCGCATTCATAGTAAAAATATAATGAGTATTCTTATTTAAATATAAAAAGACAAGCAAGTAAACCATCTTCTTCCAAATCCTCATAATCGTCCAAAATCTCTTGATGAGTCATACCTGAACAACGGGTTTTCCATGACAGATATCAGGGTTGGATGTAATGCGTTTTAATAAATCTCCACCCTTCATTTTTTGATGGTTTTTGTCAAATTTAAACATAAAAATTGACTTTTTAAAACGAAGCTTTATATTCCAAATTTAGAATCAAATGTATATACCCCTCAGTATTTCTCTAAAAAAAGCCCATCGAAAACATCCGATGAGCTTTTTTTGAATTTAAAAATTTAAATTTATCGAATCAAATTCAACTCGCCACCCACCGATTTGATAGTACCATCAGGCATTTTCAACTTGATAACAAATGCATATACATCTGAAGGCATATCAGTTTGACCCTTTTTACCGTCCCAACCTTTATAGGTTTTGTCATTCAATTTAGCTTCGCTGGTTTCTTCATAAACTGGTTGTCCCCAACGATTGAAAATTTGGAATGATTGAATAACGATATTGCCTTTCCAGAATTTCGGTCTTTGATTGCCCACATTGAATGTACCTGATTTATTTTCAGGGTCAAACTCAATATTGAAATATGGATTCACCAAATCACCATTCGGCGTGAAGGCATTCGGAATATCGTAATTTGGAAAACGAACGGTTATCACTACTTGAGCCGTAGAGGTACAACCCGATGCAGCAGTCGCTTTGACGACAACTGTATGCGTAGATTCTAAGGCTTGGAAAGAGTAATTTTGAGTCGTTGCCACATCTTTATCGTTATTTTTCCAAACAAAAGTCGGATTTGTTACATTGCCAGTCAAAGTAGTAGTGAGCGCAATATTTGTCCCTTGATCAATCAATCTCGCGGCACTAAACGTATCAGGAGTGATACGAATTGAGAAACCGGGAATAGCTGTTACGTTAATACTTTTCGTTAAAGTACAATTATTGCCGTAAGTAAAGGTTACTGTATAGGCACCGGTAGCTGTAACAATTGGTGAAATTGTAGCAGTCGTTTGACCTGTATTCCAACGATATGTTCCGCCAATATTTGAAGTACCGGTAGCCGTAAGCGTCACTGGATTGCCTGTACATGCTTGAGCATCAGGCGAAACAGTTAAACTACCCGTTGCTACTTTAATCTCTTTGGATTGAGTGCGTTTACAACCGTTAGCAGACGTTAAAGAAACTGTATAAGTTGTCGTAACAGTTGGGCTAACGGTTGGATCAGGCGAAGTACTTGTAAAACCCGCTGGTGTTGATGTCCACGAATATGTAACATTGCCATTCGGAGCACTATTCAAAATCACCGATTCGCCTAAACACAAGACATCGTTGGTAGGGAAAACAACGCTCGGTGCTTGTAGCAAACGAATATTGGTCGTGGCTGAACCCGGACAATCACCTATTTTAGCAGTGACTTTATACATATTATCACCACTTTGCTGAGGGGTCACGCTGATAGTCGTTTTACCTTTTCCACTTGAGATTTCCTGACCATCTGGACCCGTCCATTTCCAATCGCCAGCCAATGGATTATCGGCTTTGGCCGTTAAAACAATTGGCGTTATATTATCACTACAAATAATCGTATCTCTTGGAAGTAGCGTAACAATCGGTATTGGATTGACGATAATATTAACAGAATCAACGCGTTTACAGACGCCATTATTCATTTCACGATAATATCTCTTAGGTGCAGTATCGGCTTGAATGACCAAATTGTAGAGCGTATCGCTGGTCAACTGGGTCTGTTTAGGCGTCCATTTGAAAGTAATATTTGGGAATAATATAGGTTCGTAGGAAAATGACTTGAAAATCACTTCCGTCCCTTTACAGACCGTCGTATCTTTTGGTAATATAGTCGTATTGAAAGGCAATGAATCGACATAAACCACTGCCGTGTCTTTGCGTGTACAGCCTGATTGGGTAATCGTTGCAAAATATCGTGTAATTCGTTGCGGATTGACCGCTACGCTGACTGCTGAATCTGAGACAGAAAAATCACGGTCAGAACTCCATTTCACAGCTAATCCCACAGGTGTGGTCGCCGCTTTCAATCTCAATGGCGTACCTCTACAAATACGGATGGAATCAACCGTATCAATACTCATTGTTAAATTAATACCTGTTATGATGACCGTATCTTTTGAAATACATTTTCCTAAATTAGTAGCCGTTAAAATATAGGTATTGGTATTGGCTTGAACGATTAAAGTAGGGTTCGGAACGTTCGGTTTATCCAATCCTAATGAGGGGGTCCAACTATAAGTCGTCGCTTCTTCAAGCCCACTATTGCCTAAAACGAGTTGCGTACCGACGCATAATGTCGCATCATTAATCCCATTTAAAACAGGGGGTTGATAAACATTGACGATGACACTATCTAGGGAAGTAGCCGTGCAACCACCTGCACCACCCGTAACCGTCACATAATATTTAGTGTTGGAAGTCGGTGATACTGAGGGGTTATTGCCTGTCAAAACACTTGGAGGTGTTGAAGTCCAAGTATAAACAGCCGTTGCATCAAAGCCCGCTTTCAGTAAATTAAACGCACCGCCGATACAGACATTCGTATCTCGCATTGGTTTCAGAGAAGTAATGACTTCATATTTTGCCACCGTTCCTGGCATCACTGTAATATTAAACGATTTTGTCAACGTACCACTTGGAGTTGTGAGCGTCACCGTGAATCTATGTATTTCAATTAAACCCGTTGAGTTAGTGGCTTTAAATTGCGCTATATTGCAATTTGTACAACTCAATTCAGATAAATGCCCCGATGGAGAAGTCCAAGTCCAAACAGCTCCTGAACTGGCTGGGTAACTTTCTCCAGCATTAAATGTCAACTCTTCCCCTTTACAAACCGTCAAATCGGGTAATTGATTGACATTAAAAACACCTACCCTCACTGATTTAGGCACTACGCGGCAAGTACCTTGAATCAATACATTATAAACAGTAGATTGTGTCGGCGATGCAATGGGAGTAGCAGAAGTTGAATTATTCAAACCACTCGCCGGTGACCATGTATAAGAAACACCACCTTTAGAAGACAATTGGGTCGATCTACCCGGAAATAGAATCGTATCTCTTCCAGCAGAAAAATTACTGAGGGGATCGCCGAGCGAATCTAAAATACCGGGCGTAGTGCCGCTAAAATTCAAGCGCACACCATTGGTACCAATCGAACCTTTATAATCATTGAGCCAAATCAAATAATACTTTCCTTTTTGGACATCCATTCTCGTCACTACCCCATCGCCAAAACCTTGTTCACAAGTATCGGTAACTATAATATTATTACCTAAAGTATTGATGTAAGAATCCATCATGCCTGTTGTTCTGCCAGGCGATGTTCTTTCTACGCCAAAACTACTTCGTACAGGCGCATTATTTTTAGCAAAAGTGCAAATGTCATTGATATTATTAATCGGTCCGTACACATTAAAATCAATATCCGAACTAGCATCTGCAATAATTGGCGATACTGTAAAGCCAAATTTACCATCTTTATTAGCAACAAAATACATGAATACGAAATTGTAACGCGGCGTATCAATACCCTGCGTAAAACCTAAATTGCCTATACAACCTGCATTGACAGAAGCGGGATCTACTTGAATAAATGTAGAATCCCCTTGGCTGGTAAGGTCTAAAACAATATCTGAAGAAGTCGATGCAGAGCAATCGTTCAGCGGCAAAGCTTTTGAGCAATATCCTGCATTCGGCAATCTATTCAAACAAGGCACTGTATCTACTCGAATAGTAAATGGCGTACAAGCTTCCCGGCGAGTGACAACGATGTAATAATCACCAGGTAATTCCAAACGCGCGTTGGCAATCGTGATGGTATCTCTTAAAATATTAACTTTCCCTGTTCCGATACATTCACCGCTCGTTTCGCTTGGACAACCTCTATAAATGCCCACATTTATACCCGTTGGTCTGCCAAATAAACCGACTGTTGAAGAAATCAAATAATTGGTCAAAGTCACTTTCACGCATTGACCACCATTAGAAGTGAATTTAAATATATGGTCTTTGCCTTCTAAAAAATTATCATTCGAACAAGTGCTACCATTGACGCCTTCTAATTTATCGTTACAGGTAGTCGTTTGTTTTCTAAAAGGCAATGAAGGCACTAATTCTGCTGCACTACACAAGGTTGCTTTCGGAGCATTACAAGCGGACAATGATTTCCAAGACAATTTGAAGCCCCGACTGGTAGTAGATTCATCCGAACGGAATTGTATATGAACCCAATTGGTCGGTGTTTGAAAAACAAGGGGTTGATTAGAAGTACCGCTGATTCGATCTAATAATAACCCTGTTCTGCCGTCATAAATATTGAGTGTATCATAATTAGGTTCAGTGCCTAAGCTATCTATCGTAATTTCGATACAGCCAGTTGCAGTTGGCTTTATATCAAAAGTAAAATTATCAGGATTGGGTGGATTGGTGGCAGCACTATTTTCATCATCCTTATAATTACCATTCGGTCCGCCCGTATCATAGAGTACACCTTGCGAAGCCGTCGAAGTTTGCGGCGCGACTTGAAGGATATAAACCGGCTCAAATGGTTTGATACAAGCCGTAAATTTACCCCCAATATCCGTATTCTGATAGCTGGCAACTTGCAAATAATAGGTCGTGTTGGCTCTCATATTGCCCGCATCTATACGAAGCGTTCGAGTATTAGCACCCGACACTTGCGTTTGGCAATATTCTTCAAAAAGCCCTACAGAGCAATCGCCGATATATAATGCTACTTGCGGATTTTTGATACTATCAAATGCATTGACTCCCGCAATTTCGATGCGGAAATTTTGTGCACCCGTTGCAGGTGTTTTGAATGTAAACCAAACATCCTTGAAAGCCCTTAATCCATTAAAACACGATGGATTAGGAGAGTTATTTGCCCCCGTCGCATTCGTCGCACCGACGTTGGTGTAAACCGTTGTGGGGCAAACATCACCCAAAGCATTTATAGTGAGGGGTATTGCCCCAGAGCAAACATCATTTGAAGGAGTCTGCGCCATAGCCATATGAGCGAATGAAAAGGAAATAAGGACGGCAAAAATGAGTTTTATGCGGTAAAGACGTGTTTGTAAAAACATATTTTAAATAGGATTGATTTAAATTGTAGCGCGGCACTCCAGTTCCGCTTTTTCGTTGTCACTATTGTAGCGCGGAACGCCAGTTCCGCTTTCCAATCATAATGCGGAACTGGAGTTCCGCGCTACAAACTTATACGTATAAATAAATATAATTGGTTGCGCCATAAATTTAATAAATCACTCTTTCATAGTCACTAACACTTTATTTTCGTTCATTAAAACAGCTAATTCACCTCTTTCATTGAGCCATTTTATCATCGCAT
>JAYTON010000559.1:0-1500 GCA_043747725.1 Saprospiraceae bacterium | reverse complement strand
GGCTCAAGAATTGGGCTTGGATAAACCCATTTTTTATGCCAGTTTTTCAGCCCAAGCTTTTCCTGAAAACCTCTATTCAATTCCTCGAAAAGACCAACGCATCGCCGCTGAAAATCTTATAAAACAATACGGCAATTGGGATAGAATTCTTGAATTTCAGCAATCTATCAAGGCATTTTTATTGAAATTAAATGAAAACGATAGTCTTAATTTTAAACCCAATGTTCAACAATTATTGATTCAAGATGACGATGAAAAAATTGTTTTCATATTAAATGACATTCTTCAAACGACTGTCGAAAGAGGTGTATTTTCAAAGGAAATAAAAGACATTTTCAACAATTATAACGCCATAAAAAATCAACCGACGCGCTATAAATTATTCATCCCAACGGTGCATTGGTACAGTTTCGACAATCAATATCATCATTGGCTTATGAGTTTTATTTCAGGCAATTTTGGAACAGCTAATGATGGTCAAACCATCATGGATAAAATCCGACGACCCCTCAGTATTACATTGATTATGAGCCTTTTAGCGATTATTTTATCCTATTTGATTGCCATTCCGATTGGCATTTTTACAGCTGCCAATAAAAATAAACCCAGTGGCAAATGGCTTATGCGAAGCCTATTTGCTGCTTATTCATTGCCCACGTTTTGGGTCGCGCTCATGGCTTTGCGCTTTCTGACGACCCCTCAGTATGGCATGAAAATTTTCCCTTCGGCGGGCTTATCCGACCTCTATACTGAGGGGTCATTTTTAGAATTTTTTGCCGCCAATATCGGGCGTTTAATCTTACCTATTTTATGCATGGTAATACATCCAACAGCCATTATTGCAAGACAATTGCAAGGAGCGATGCTTGAAAATCTGCAACTTGATTATATCCGAACGGCGCGCGCAAAAGGCTTAGCTTGGCAGCGCATTTTAAGGCATCATGCTTTCAAAAATGCGTCTTTTCCTTTGATAACTTTATTAGGGCATTTATTGCCGGTTTTGATAACAGGCTCATTCATTGTGGAGTATATTTTTAATATAAAAGGTATGGGCAGAGTCGCTTATGAAGCCATTGGCGAGCAAGATTGGAACGTGGTGTATGCCGTTTTGATGCTCAGTGCCGTCATGGTTTTGGTCGGCAATTTAGTATCAGACTTGTTGTATAAGTGGGCAAATCCGAGAGTAGAATTATATTAGCCCCCAAATCCCCTAAAGGGGACTTTTAGAAATGCTCGCTGATTTTACTAACAAGATTATAGATGGGTAAAAGTTCCCCTTTGGGGGATTTAGGGGGCTGTCGTTTTATTATTTTAAAATATTTAAGTGTTTAATTTTCAATTATTAAAAAATATTTATGCTTCTGCAAAATGGTCGTTTAGCTTATTAGGATTTCTGATAGTCTTTGCCATTTTTGGAAATATACTGGCTACGGAGCGAGCGCAAGCGTTGCTGCCGCCGCTCATTCCTTACGCTTATTCGACTCAAGATTCTAAAAATGT
>JAYTON010000558.1:0-2496 GCA_043747725.1 Saprospiraceae bacterium | reverse complement strand
TCAAATTTTTATTCAATTATTATCGAACATTAAAAAGTTACCGTTTTGCAACAAAATAATCTTGAGCTTAAAAAAGCTTTCAACGAAAAAGGAGAATCCATCAGCCCGATATTACCAACGGGTATGAAAAATTATCTAATTGATATTGATGGTACGATTTGCGACGACGTTCCGAACGAAGAGCCCGAGCGGATGTCAACCGTATTGCCTTATCCCGATGCTCTCAAAATCCTCAACAAATGGTACGATGAGGGGCATATTATCTTCTTTTTCACCTCTCGCACTGAGGAACACCGCACTATTTCAGAGGCTTGGCTTCAAAAGCACGGCTTCAAATATCATGGAATCCTATTCGGTAAGCCGCGCGGCGGTAATTATCATTGGATTGATAACCACATTGTGAAAGCTACCCGTTTCCGTGGTAAATTTACTGATTTGGTTGTGAAAACCCATGAAATTGAAGTTTTTCACGATTAATACCTAAGAAATATGAGGATATTGGGATATTGAATTATCCCAATATCCTTTTGTATGTTTTTAAATTTTCCTTTGAAATAAATCTTTTAAAGCGGGTACCGCTTCTGGAAATTTGAATCTAAAGCCTTGATTCACAACCTTTTGTGAAGAAACTTTAGTGCTATTCAACACCACATCCGCCATTTCTCCCATCGCTATTCTCAACGCCAATGCAGGTGTCGGTATCAACAGATAACCGCCGCCTTTTGCTATTGAAATGGCTTCCGTTAAGTCGTAATTACTGAGGGGGTGCGGTGCTACTGCGTTGTAAACACCTTCCGCTTTTTGCTGTTCTATTGCCCAAACGAAAATGTTGCAAAGGTCTTCAATATGAATCCATGAAAACCATTGATTGCCGTTGCCAAAATAAACGCCCAATCGAAACGTAAAAGAAATAAGCATTTTTTCCAATGCTCCCCCTTCAGTACTCAGCACTACGCCTGTGCGTAATGCTACCGTTCGGATGCCTGTTGTACTTACTTCATCTATTGCATTTTCCCATGCTTGAGTACTTTCAGCGAGGAAGCCCTTGCCTGCGGGTGACTCTTCATTGACGAGTTCATCCCCCCGTTCTCCATAAAAGCCGATAGCAGAAGCTGAAACATAGGCTTTGACGTGATGAGGCTTATTTTTCAAGTAATGAGCCAACAAATGCGTTGATTTTGTACGGCTTTCGATGATGTCTCGCTTGCGCGAATCCGTCCAACGTTTATCCGCAATGCCCGAGCCAGCCAAATTGATGATGTAATCTGCCTGAGAAAATGCTGTTTCATCGAGCATTTCTTTTTCAATATCCCAAGCGTAAGCAGGAAATTCAGCATTGGGGTTTTCATGCCGGCTGAGGTGCATGACATTGTAACCACGACCCCTCAGTATTCGGCTCAAATGGATACCGATTAAGCCCGTTCCGCCCGCAATAAGTATGTTCTGCATAAATTAAAAGTTAAGATTTGACTTTTTTTTGTATTTTAATCAAACAACTTGTTTCCTAAAAGGTTTTTCTTCGTTCAATTTAAAACCAATTAAAGAAATAACTCATTTTATAATTTCCAATATTTCCAAATTACCACTTACACATGCGAACAGTCTTTTACTTTTTATTTATTTTTTCAATCGTTTTAGCTTGTAAAAATAAAGATGACCAATCTCACCCTACAACAGATAACACCTTTAACCCAAGTTCAGATATTTCTTTAGCCCTCAGTAAGTCGGATACTTATGTGGCTGCTGCCATTGAAACCTGCGATTGTATGCAGCCAATGTTTGAAATAGTACAAAATATGGATTATCTACCTCAAAATGAAGACAGCAAATCCATGCAAGAGTACGAAGCGAAACTCGCCCGAATACGCCCTCAGATAGCGGCTTGTAGCGAAGCTATTCAACAGAAATATGGCAAAATGGAATCGCCAAAGGCTCATAAAAAAATAATGGAAGCTCTAAAAAAACACTGCCCTTCTGCTTTTGAAATATTGAATAAAGCTGTTTCCACAAAATATTGAACCTGTATTATTATTTTATGCCAATGATATTGAGTTGAAAACTGCGTTTTAGCGTTGAAACTTCAGTTTTAGAGACAAAAACTCAGTTTTAGAGACAAAAACTCAGTTTTGAAGACAAAAACCCAGTTTTAGAGACAAAACCTCAGTTTTAGAGACAAAATCTCAGATTTAGAGGTAAAACCTCAGTTTTGAAGGCAAAACCTCAGGTTTGAAGACAAAAACTGATTCTTACCACTCCAATACTGAGGGGTATTTGATAAACAAAATAGGCTACTCGTCTTAGATGAGCAGCCTATCCTTATGATTATCTTACCTATTGCTTACAGATTTTTTTCAGTATGAGGCAGTTGTAATGAATGTTTTTAATTGTTATAAAAATTGGCTTAGTACATGACAAAAAAGGCTTTTCCGCCAAGTTACCTATATTGTGGGTTCTGACATCCTTAATATATGGCAACAAAAGCGAAAAAGCTGGCTA
>JAYTON010000557.1:0-1575 GCA_043747725.1 Saprospiraceae bacterium | reverse complement strand
CCACTTTATTCTGTCAATTGTAAATAGAGTTGAATCTTTGCGGCTCCCCAAATCAATTTACATTTACCTTGTTTTAACGTTCTACAAAGATAATTTAAGCTACACTTTCTTAATCGGCATTAATCGGCATTAATCGGCAAACTTAATCATTGAAGCTATAATAGTCTTGAATAGCTTTAACATGGCGTGGATTAAGTAAACCTCTTTTAGGAATAAAATCTCTTAGTAACGCTTAAAAAATAAGTCCGTCATTTTTAGTTTTAAAATGATAGTTCCAGAGGGGTAAATGTTCATCAAAAGTTACAAATTTTTGAATATTCTCTTTAAATAAAGGGTCAACAGCCCTTTTGTTAAAATATTCTTTTTGATTAATATTTACTTTTACGCCAAGTCCTGTTTTAGTACAGGTCATTTCAGCTTGTTCTTTGACAATTTGGATATTATGAAAAACAGTACCTTCCCAAGCCCGATGCAGATGGCAAAAAAATCGATGTTCAATAGGATTCCATTTGGAACAATAAGGAGGATAATGAGCCACTACTATATTCATATCAAGTCGTTGCGCCAAGTTATACAAATCTTGTTTGACAATATAATGTCGAGCATTATTGGAACCACCACCATCACAAAGTAAGAGCATCCAGTCAGCATGAGGGTATTTCCATTGAAAATCACTTTGCCAAAAGGTTTCTAAATTTTCACAAAAGAAATCAGATGTATCTTTACTGATGCCAAGAGTTAAGTAACCAAAGTTATCGGCTATGTCGTAAATACCATGTGGCACAACAATGCCATCAGCCATAGAGCGAAAATCATGGTCATTGACTTTTCGATATTTAGAGTCATAATACTGCCCATTTCGATGAAAATTACCCAATAATTCCTTATGTTTTACATCCACACTGAATACAGGTAATCCAGCATCAAGAAAAGTAGACTTTAATCGGGCTATTTTTTCAAATTGCTCATTCCGAAATGGTACATCCATAGCACTGGCATCTTTGAGATAACTACGTCTTTTTAAGCCTGCATTCTCTAAAAGCTGGTGAATGATGTAATGGGAAACTTGATAATCTTGAGCCGCTAATTTTTGCTGAATCGACTCTGGTTTTAAGCCAACCCACTTAATGGCTTCGCCTTGTGGGTTGCCCGCTGTATAATCTTCCATTAATTCAGCAAAAACTTTGGGTAGTTCTATTTCTTTTTCAAGTTTTTTTTTCTGCCACCTCCTTCTTTGCGAATACGACCAGATTCAAGACTATCTTTTGTTTCAAGTTCTACTAAACCAATGCGTATTGTCTCTCTATGCGTTTCAAAGTGAATACTTACTTCTTTGATGCCGCCATGACCGAGTTCTTTGGATTCTATTCCTAAAAACTGTCGCTTTTGACGTTCATTTAAACTTGTAAAGAATACTTTTTTCAGTTCCAAATTTTTAATTTCCATAATTCTACTTGTGTAGAATTTTATGCCAAATATGACGGACTTATTTTTTTAACGTTACTTAGTCATTCTATTTCCTTTTCTCCACGTTAAATTCTTTTTAAATAATTCATTATTTTTTAAAAAATTTGC
>JAYTON010000556.1:0-7874 GCA_043747725.1 Saprospiraceae bacterium | reverse complement strand
ATATGCGTCACCAACGAATCCCCTAAAACTATCAATTCCGCTCTGACCCATTGCTCGCCGCGATAGGTTTTGGAAGAGGATTCAATGCAATGGCGCGGGTCTATTTTACCTTTATAAACGACATCCGTACCGGGCGAACACATATTGCCTGTCGGGCGCGGTTTGCCATCAGCCAAACCGCAGAGTAATTGCAACTCAATAGAAATGGGCCAATCTTGTTCCTTCGGCATGGTTCGAGGGTCTTGAGAATGGAACATAACGCCGCTGTTCCCCTCAGTATAAACGGGTGCATCTTTCCGCCATTCACCTACAAAACGGTATTCGACCACCAAATGATAGTAAGAATAGGGTTGTTTGAAATATAAATGTCCAAAGCGGTCATTGAATTTGTCATATTTATCGTAGCGCACTTTCACCATACCATCTTCGACTCGAAAGGTATTGCCAAAGTTATCCCCCACCTCATGGTGGTGAATCTTTACAATCCAATCCTTGATGTCCTTTCCATTAAAAAGGGAAATCCATTCTTTTTTATCGGGATTGTTTTTAGTAACAGCGCAATTGGAGCAGATAACCAAAAGGCACGCAGCCAAAAGGAAGGTTGTAATTTTGTTGAAAGCCATATTGTTTTTCATTTTTAAATTGTCTTATTTATGCGAATTTTTAATAAAATCTGCTACATCTTTTTTAAAAGCAACTGCCGAAGCTTGTTGAATATACATCATGTGACCGGCTTCATAATATTTAAAAATGACATTGGATTTCAATTTTTTTTCTAAACCTAAATGCTCGAAAGTATATTCCGTTCCATAAAAAGGGGTTGCTAAATCGTAATAACCATTCATCACTAAGACTTTTAGATTGGGATTCTGACTCATCGCTTCTGCCAAATCCACACCTGTATTGGGGGTGGCAGCTTCAAAGGCATTCCCATTTTTTTTATGTTTCCAATCCCATTCAAAACCTTCTGCACTATAAGCATTGGTATGATAGCTGTTTGCCTTATCAACTTTCAATTCATTGTAATAATAATCCATAAACATAGCTGTGTAAGCAGGGCTGATGGCGGAGCTTTGCGGATCGTATGAGGAGCCTTCACTGAGTAGATTTTGATTGATTCCCTTATATCTTGAATCCAGCCTACCCACAGTCAAATGCTCATCGCGCAATAACTCTTGGGTGAATTGAGGTTCATTGACCCTTAAATTAGCTTTGGTTAAATAGTCTTTACTTAAACCCGTATAAGCTGATAATTTATTGAGCACATTCATCCGCTCGGCATCGCTTAATTGATCGCCTTTCATCAATGCCGCCGCATAGTCATTAGTGGTAAAAGTTCTGACTTCTTTTAAAAAGGCTTCAAGCGAAGCCGTTTGTTTGTTGGGTATTTTGTTGTGAAACCAAGCAGTGGCAGCATAAGTCGGCAAATGCATGATATAAGAAATATCATCACCTTGTTGAAAAGTGAGTGTTCGTAAATCAAGCACCACTGATACAAGTATAATCCCATTCAAAGCAATGCCTAAATTGTCTTGTAAATAAGCTGCAACACCTGCACTCCGCATCGTACCATAACTTTCTCCTAACAAATATTTAGGAGCATTCCATTTATCGCTGACATTGATAAATTGCTTAATAAATTGACTGACTGACTTTATATCCTGATCAACTCCCCAAAAGTCTTTGTTTTTGGCTTTGCCAATAGCTCGACTTATACCCGTTCCAACCGGATCAATCATAACAATATCACTGACATCTAAGATAGAATAAGCATTATCTTCTAATTTATAAGGCGGTGCTGGCATATTTTCGGGGTCATTGACGACCACTCTTTTAGGTCCCATAATCCCTAAATGCAACCACATAGAGGAAGAACCCGGTCCACCATTGTATGAAAAAGTAATAGGTCTTTTTGCTGCATCCGTTTCCCCATCTTTTATATAAGCTGTATAACCCAACAAGGCAACAGGTTCATCTTTTTCATTTTTTAAAATCAATGCGCCTGCCGTTGCGGTATAATTAATGAGTTTTCCACCAATAGTAGCACTGTGTTTCGTAACGGATTTTATTTCTGCGGAAATCTTTGTACTGTCTAAAGAAGTTATAGTGGTTGTGGCAGTTGTTTGAGCGTAAAGCTCCGGGTAACTCATCAATATCAAGAAGGCTATACATAAATAAAAATGCTTTTTCATAATCATTCGTTTTTTAGATGTAAAAGAATATTGATTTTCAACCATGAAAATAATAAAAGTCATGCAAAACTAAATGTTTACAAGGCTTTTATTTAAAAGTTTGTTGATTTTTGTTTTTATAAGCATGGAATAAGCAAAAGCCTATAAGCCTAAAATGAGGATATAGTAGCCTGAATAGTCGAACATGTTAAAAAGTGGTTTTTATTTGAAAAATAACCGCCTTGCTATTCATTTTAAGCAACTAATTAGCTATCTTTACTATTCACTTAAATCAAAAAATACAATGAAACAATTGAACCTCCTCTTTTCTTTAATGGTCTGCATAGGTATCTCCTACCCTGTTATTGGTCAGAACAAATCCGATTTGAAAATCTTGACCACATTTCATATCACCAGTGCTGGTGGCTGGGATTATTTGGCAATCAATGGTGATAGATTGTATGTCTCTCATGGAACCCAAGTCAATATCCTCGATAAAAAAACGGGTGATTCTTTGGGCGTTATCCTCAACACGACGGGCGTGCATGGCATTGCATTCAACGATAAAAAAGGAAAAGGCTATACAAGCAACGGCAGACTCAATAATATCACCGTTTTTGATTTAAAAACAACCAAAGTATTAAGTCAAATTGAAACAGGCATAAACCCCGACGCCATTTTATATGATGCATCGTCTAATAAAATTATCACTTGCAATGGGCGGAGTAAAAACTTAACGATTATTGATGCCGATTCAGAAAAAGTATTAGACTCTATCGCTGTCGGTGGCAAACCAGAGACTTTGGTATCGAACGGAGCGGGGCAATGGTTTGTGAATGTTGAAGATAAAAATGAAGTGGTTCAAATTAATGCCAAAACCTTGAAAGTAGAAAATCATTGGGCACTCAACCCAGGCGAATCGCCAACAGGATTGGCAATCAATAATAAAACTAAACGGCTCTTCGTCGGTTGTGAAAAACTGCTTATTGTCATGGATGCGACCAATGGCAAAGTGGTAGAAAAATTGCCGATTGGCGATGGCTGCGATGGTGTCGCTTTTGATGCCGAAAGTAAAATGATTTACACATCCAACGGTGCTGAAGGTACTATGACTGTCATTCAAGAGAAAAGCGATGGTACATACGCGGTCATTGACAATATCTCTACAAAAAAAGGTGCGCGAACCATTGCCCTCGATGAAAAAACACACCTTATATATCTCCCAACTGCAGAGTTTGAACCTGTTCCAACTGACGCACCCAAAGGGACAAGACCTAAAATGATACCCAGCACTTTTCAAGTATTGATGGTGGGAAAATAATGAGCATTTTTATCTACTTTTGCGCTGAAAGTTTTAAAAAGATAAAAAATAATGCCCAATAATTCGCTTCAAACCAAACTCGATGCCTTCGCCCGCTTGCTCACGATTATGGATGAGCTGCGTGAAAAATGCCCATGGGATAAAAAACAAACCCTTGAAAGTTTGCGTAATCTGACCATCGAAGAGACTTACGAACTCGCTGATGCTATCCTCGATAATGACCTCAAAGGCATCAAAGAAGAATTAGGAGATATTATGTTGCACCTTGTTTTTTATGCAAAAATTGGAGATGAAAAAGGGAGTTTCGACATTGCGGATGCCATGAATGCCGTTTGTGAAAAATTGATTTTTAGGCATCCACATATATATGGTGATGTGACGGTAAAAGATGAAGCCGAAGTAAAAGTCAATTGGGAAAAATTGAAGCTGAAAGAAGGTAAAAAATCAGTCTTGGAAGGTGTGCCAAAGTCCTTGCCGGCTATGGTCAAAGCGTATCGAATGCAAGAGAAAACCGCTCAAGTAGGATTCGAATGGGAAAATGCCGAGCAAGTATGGGCAAAAGTAGAAGAAGAAATCGACGAACTCAAAGAAGCATTAACTATCAGCCATGAAGCTCAAGAAGAGGAATTTGGCGACGTGCTGTTTTCACTCATTAACTATGCCCGTTTCATCAAAGTTGACCCTGAAACGGCTTTGGAAAAAATCAACTTGAAATTCAAACGCCGCTTTGAATACATCGAAGCCAATGCCCCTAAACCGATGGATGATATGTCTTTAATGGAAATGGACGCTCTTTGGAATGAAGCTAAAACTAAGGAGAAGAAAATAGGTGTTGGTGGAGAAGTTTAATTAAAATCACAAAACCGTAATCCTCGTAATGGGGTGTATTTCCCAAGCTGTGGCGCGAGTGACGCTCTCAGAATCCGGACGGACTTTAGCCGACCGTTCGCCGTGTTTAAAATCATAGAAGAGCCAGCCTTCTATTTCGATGACTTGACCCCTCAGTTTTTTCAAGGCTTTTTGAGACCAATCAATGCCTTTTTCTTTCATTAATAAACGCATACGGGGCGTGACTTCAGCCACCACATACTGGGTTTTATCGTCTTTACTTTCCTTGTTCGGAGCAAGGATAATATGGGTATCTCTGAATGCTTGGTCGGTACTGTTGCAATTGCAAGTTTCCACGCTGCCCATATTGACTGACACAACATACCCCCTCAGTATAGCAGCTCTGCGGGCGTTGAATTTACGTCTATCGTCAGTCGGTTCATTGATTTTATCCCAATTGAAAGAAGTATCCAAATCAGACTTTTGAGGAAAAATCGCTCTGTTTTTAAGACGATTTAATGCCTTATCATTCTGTCTTTTTGCAGACCCTTCCATGCCGCATTCCGAGCTATCGGGTAGTGTGAAGAATTCTTGAGCTTGAGTCAATGGATTAAAAATGAAGAGAAAAAGAGCGCATTTCAAGTATTTTTTCATAAAAAACGGTTATTCTCTTATAAAAGCCAGCTCTTCATCTTTATCCAAATGAATAATGACGGAAGGTTCACCGCGCTCTTTGCTATCTTGTTTGTATTTTACAATAAAATCTACCCTCTCTATAACATCTGAATTGATTTCGCCAAAATGCCCTGGGAAAGGTGAGCCACTGACATTGGCAGAGGTTGAAACCAAAGGCTTGCCCAACTGACTAATCAACTCCCGACAAAAAGCATCCTTCACAACCCGAATAGCCACACTACCATTTTTCCCTAAAACGTTGACAGCTAATCCTTCGCCTTTGTCGTATATGACAGTGAGTGGGCGTTCATGAAAAGACAGCAAAGTTTCGACGCGCGGGTGGATGTGATCAACATATAATTTTACCATTTCGATAGAATCGACGAGGATGACAAAGCCCTCTTTGTCGTTTGGTCGGTTTTTGATGTCTATCACTTTAGCGACAGCTTGTTCGTCGGTAGCATCACAGCCAATACCCCAAATAGTGTCGGTAGGATAAAGAATGGTGCCTCCACTGCGGAGCACTGTCAATATTTCATCAAATTTTTCGTTTTCAAACATATATCTTTAAATTTGTCGTACTTTAAAATGTCAAAGGTTTAACTTTGATAGAATGAAACTCAAAATTAGGACGAATGACGCATAATGAGTCGATTTTATTGTTTTAATTTTAAAAACTTGAAAAATATTCAATCAAACATCTATGAATAAACCCTTTAATCAGCACATTAAATGTCTTATCTTTTGAAAAAACTATTCTACATAGTTTTTATACTATTTATATTGACCCCCTCAGTATCATGGGCAAAACACATTGTCGGAGGTGAAATCACCTATCGTTTTATCTCAAGAAATGGTAATGTCAACCGCTACGAATTCACCATGCGTATATACCGCGATTGTGATGCAACTGGTACTCCACCGCCTGCCCAATTGGATCAAAACGCCCTCGTTGCGGCATATGCCAAAGGTTCAGGTCAACTTTTAGAAAGCTATACCATACAATTATCAGGTGCACCGCGCAAAATCAGTCAGCCAAATCTCCCCTGCTTGATTCCGCCTATTGTATGCGTAGAAGAAGGCACTTATATCTGGCAAAGAGATTTGCCTATTATCGCCGATACTTATGTGATTATGTACTCGCGGTGCTGCCGCAATGAAGCTATTGATAATATCATCCGCCCAGGCGATGTGGGTGCTACCTATACTGTCGAAATAACCAATGCAGCGCAAGAATCAGGCAATAATTCGCCTATATTTCAAGAATTTCCACCCACTGTGATTTGTGCGGGTTATCCACTTAATTTCAATCATGGTGCTAAAGATACTGAGGGGGATCAATTAGTTTATAAGTTTTGTGAACCTTATACTGGCGGTGGTCAACAGCAAGGCACAGGTTGCAATAGTATCATACCCAATCCACCGTGCTGGCCTCCAGTAGGCAATGTCAAGTATAAAACACCTGACTATTCGTATTCAAATCCGATGGGTGGAAATCCAATCGTTTCAATAAATACGACAACAGGGCTGATTACTGGCACGCCAACGGAGCAAGGGCTTTTCGTGGTGAGCGTCTGCGTAGAGGAATATCGAAATGGGAAATTATTGAGTGTTTTGAAAAGAGATTTTCAATTTGATGTTGAAAAATGCGACCCGACAGTCTTGGGCAGTGTCAAAGCAGATACGATTGTCAACAAAACATATATTGTAAGCACATGTGGTGAAAGAAATATTAATATCGTTAATACCAGTTTAGATAGAAAATATATCAATGATTTCAGATTTGACATCAATATTCAAGGAGCTACTAAAACATTTAAAGATTGGGAACCAAACATCGTTTTTCCAGATACCGGCATTTATAAAGGCAAATTGTTATTAAACCCAGGGACTCAATGTGCTGATACCATTAATCTGCAATTCAATATTTTTAATGGTATTGTTTCGGATTTTACTTATCAATATGATACGTGCATAGCAGGTCCTGTTGCATTTACTGAAAAAACGCAATCGCTAAATGGGGCTATCACTCAATATAAATGGTCATTTGGCGATGGTAAAGATTCAATTATCCGTAATCCCTCCTATTTGTACTCAAAGCCCGGCGTGAAGAATGTTCGGTTGAGTATAAAAGATACTAAAGGTTGTTTGAAAGATACCGTCAAGTCATTTACATGGCTACCCGTGCCGCCGCTGTTAATTATTCAACCGAGCACATTTAATGGTTGCACACCGGGGAGCGTCACTTTTCAAAATTTATCTAAACCGATAGATTCGACTTATAATATAAAATGGACTTTCGGCGACGGTGGTACTTCGAACGTCATAAGCCCAACATATTCTTACAAAACGCCTGGAACTTACTCAGTTTCGCTTGAAGTCACATCGCCGATAGGCTGTAAAACAAGCCGTAGTTTTAGAGATTGGATAAAAATAAATCAAGGCACGACCGCGAACTTTGAATATTTACCACAAAAAATCTCAACTTTCAACAATACCGTTAACTTTACAGATAAATCGTCTTTTGCTACGCATTGGCAATGGTTTTTTGATACAAAAGGGTATTCAACCAAACAAAACCCGACTTATGCGTTTAAAGATTCGGGTATTTATAGAGTAAAGCTGATAGTGGCTAATCAATACGGTTGTTTGGATTCATTGATAAAATTACTGGATGTTGAACCGCGCGTGACTTATTGGTTACCCAATGCTTTTTCACCCAATGATGATAGCGTGAATGATATATATAAAGGTACGGGCATCGTTGCGGGTATGAAAAGTTTCGACATGAAAATATGGAATAGATGGGGTGAGTTGATATTTGAAACATCCAACCCCAATGAGGGATGGAATGGGCAAAAAAATAATGTAGGAGAACC